>ANAW01000075.1:0-2676 GCA_000340945.1 Nocardiopsis synnemataformans DSM 44143
GGCGGCGCCCTCCCCGGGTGTCACTCCTCCGTCAGCGGGTCGTGCTCGACCACGTCGGGCCACTCGTCCGTCCACCCGGTGGTCTCGTAGAGGCGGTAGTGGACCACGTCGCCGGGTTCGCTCCAGTCGGCCTCCGACGCCGCGGGCTCGACCACGACCCGTTCGACGGAGAGGGGAAGGCCCGTCCCGGGGTCGAAGAGGACGCGCTCCTCGTACCGGCCCCGCTCCGCGTCGCCGAGGTCGAAGACGACGCCCACGGCGGGCCGTCCGGACACGTCCTCCGTCACGCCCTCGGCCGCGCGGACACCGGGCATGTCCGCCAGGACCCCGTACACACCCGCCCTGACCCCGGGGGGGAGGGGGAGGTCCAGCGCGCCCGTGAGGAGTGAGAACCGCTGTTCGGACTCACCGTGGTAGCCCTCCTCCGCGAGCGCCTCCTCCATGAACTCCTGGTCGAAGTCCTCCATCTGCTGCTCGTCCCACAGGATTCCCCTCAGCTGCGCCGGGTCCGAGGGCAGTTCCTGGAGTTCCCGGGGGGAGAGCGTGTCGTAGCCGAAACCGTACGACGTGGCGCCGGCGTCCGCCGGGCCGTCCCCCTCCTCGGCGGTGGGGATCTCCGGGCGCCCGGCCTCGGAGTCGTAGGGCCAGAAGGTGGGGGAGCCGTCGCGTTCCCACGCCGGCCGGTCGTCCTCGTCGACCAGGGACCAGTCCGTCGAAAGGATGTCGTTGGTGGAGAGCCCCCTCTCCAGGTTCATCCACTCCTCCTCCTCGTAGACCCTGTAGACCCCGTACCTGTCGTCGTCGGGGCCCACCCCCCACGCCTCGCCCCAGGTGTAGCGCTGGTACCAGACGGATCCTTCGGACTGCTGGGACAGGGCGGCCTCGATGACGGGCGCCATGACCTCCGTCGCGTCGGAGCCGCCGCCGGGCCCGGTCGCGGGCCCCACCGCGACCGAGTCCGGCTCCGGGGAGCCGACCGGGCCCAGGACCAGGAAGGCGAACACGGCGGCGGCCGTCAGGACGGCCGCTCCGGACAGGGCCAGGGGCAGCAGGGAGACCGGCCGGGGCCGGGGCGGCGGTCTGTCGCCGCCCGGGCGCCAGCCCGTGCGCAGGGCCAGTTCCTCGATGCCGGGTTCGCGGACCTCGGCCCGCATGCGGCGCAGGTGGTCGAGCTCGTTCACCGGAAGTCCTCCTTCACGGCCGTGGCGGCGGAGAGAGCGGCGCGCACCCGCTTGCGGGCGCGGTGCAGCCGGGAGCGCACGGTGCCCACGGGGACGCCGAGCACCCGGGCCGTCTCCTCGTAGGTCATCTCGCCCCAGGCGACCAGGAGCAGGGCGTCGCGGTCGCCCTTGGACAGGCGGGCCAGGGCGGCGGCCAGGCTGCCGGAGAGCGCGGTGGCGTCCACGCGCGCGGCCGCGCGGTCGGCGAAGCTCTCCAGGACGGGGTCCACCCCGGTCCGCGCCAGGGCCCGGTAGTGGCGCGTCTCCGTGCGGTGGTGGCGGCGCACCAGGTTGGCGGCGATCCGCCAGAGCCAGGGACGGGCGTCGGGGTGGGCGGGGTCGTAGCGGTGGCGCTTGCGGAAGGCGATGTGGAAGGTCTCGGCCACCACGTCGTCGGCGTCCGGACCGCCCAGCCGCCGGGCGACGTAGCGGTGCAGGGCG
This sequence comes from Nocardiopsis synnemataformans DSM 44143, assembly GCA_000340945.1. Taxonomy (GTDB): domain Bacteria; phylum Actinomycetota; class Actinomycetes; order Streptosporangiales; family Streptosporangiaceae; genus Nocardiopsis; species Nocardiopsis synnemataformans. The sequence continues at coordinate 1,662 of ANAW01000075.1, forward strand.
GGCGCGTGGCGGCGGAAGACCTCGCCGAAGCTCTTCGGCTCCTCCAGCGACCGCAGGATGACGGCCGCGTCGGTCTCCGCGTGGTCGGGCGCACCGGCCCGGAAGGCGGCAGGGGGCATGGGGGATCCCATCGCTTCGGGTTCTGTCGGGGGCGGTCTCACACCCGTAGTAGCCCGATCCGGGGAGGAGGGTTCGCGGGTCGCCCGGTGTTCCGTGTGTGTCGCCCGTCACCTCCGCGTCGACGGCCCTGCCCGCCGCTTCCGGCCCTGCTCCCCGGTGGTCGCTCCCGGCCCCGCTGTTTTTCGGCCCTCTTGCGCACTGATGTTCTCGCGTGTCACTTCCGGAACACCCGTCTCTGACCACCGCGGCGGGTCCCCGGCCGCCGCCCGCGGACCACGGGTCCCGGGTATCACTCCGGCGCCTCCGCCTCCGCGCGGCCCTGGCTGCACCCGCCGTCCCAGGCCCGCTCGCGGCGCTACGAACCCTGTCGGGGGCGCGGTCCGGACACGGCCTCCGGTCCCGGCGCGGCCCGCCGGGACAGCAGCACCGACAGACCCGCCCAGGCCACGTCCGCGACGGTCATCACCAGTCTCGACAGCACCGCCACCACCAGCGCGGCCCCGGCGTCCACCACCGGTGACAGCGCCACCACCAGCACCGCCTCGCGCACGCCCAGGCCAGCCGGGGCGAACACCACCAGCAGTCCCAGGGTCCACGCCAGCGCGTAGGCGCCCACCGCCGGGCCGAGCGAGCGCAGCGCCTCGCCGCCCACCGCCCAGGTCAGCAGCCACACGTGCAGGCCCAGGGGCACCCACGCCACCAGGGTCCACCCCACGGCGGCGGCCATGGACCGCCCGCGCACGTCCAGGGGACCGGCCTCGGCGACCTCGCGGAACCGGGCGAACGGGCGGGCCGCCAGCCGGATCCCCCAGCCGACCACGCGCGGGTGCAGCGCGGCGAGCAGCAGGGGAGCCAGCGCCAGCGCCCACCACCAGCGGCGGGGGGGCCCCCCCCC
>ANAW01000076.1:0-59422 GCA_000340945.1 Nocardiopsis synnemataformans DSM 44143
GCGCGGCACGTTCCAGTCCCGGGCCAGCTCCACCTGGGCCACGAAGGCCCACACCGAACCCGGCAGGTACTTGCCGAGCTGCCCCACGAACATGACGCGGGCCGCCGCGCGGCGGGGCAGGGGGGAGCCCATCCCGGCCAGCAGCGCGCGCCAGGCGAGCATCTGCGCGGTGAGTCCCGCCATGCCCGTCAGCACCGACGCGGGCAGCACCCACAGGGGCAGCGCCGCCGCGGCGTCCCGGGCCTGCTCCCAGTTCGCGCGCAGGGCCAGCACCACGCACACGCACACCACCAGCAACAGCGCCAACCGCACCCACGGGCTACTGCGCAGCCGACTCAGCACGTGGCCTCCCTCCCGTACGTGCCGACCCTACGCCGCCCGCGCACCCCCGGGTTCCGCCCGCCCGACCGGCACCTCCGGCCCCGCCCGCTCGCGGGGGACCAAGGGCACAGGTCCCCCGCGGGCGCCCTGGATCAGCGGGCCACAGCGTCCACCTCCGGACCACAGGCCCCACCACGCCCGTGTCCGTCCAGGCAGACCCTCCCCGCGCACCCGACCAGCGCCGGAACGCGGCGGTGACGCCCCGCACACATCCGGGGCCACCGGTGGTGCGTCCGCACGCGCGAAAGAGCCGGGGCGTAGGGTTGCGCCCTATGAGTGGTGCGAACGACCCGGCCCCCGTCCCCTCCCCGACCCCGTCCGCCATGCGCAGGGCCCTGGCCCGCGCCCGGGACGGCAAGACCCTCGACGTCACCGAGGCCGAGGTGCTCCTGCACGCCAGGGGCGAGGACCTGGACGTCCTCCTCGAACACGCCGCCAGGGTGCGCGACGCCGGGCTGGAGGCCGCGGGCCGCCCCGGGGTGGTCACCTACAGCCGCAAGGTGTTCGTCCCCCTGACCCGCCTGTGCCGCGACCGCTGCCACTACTGCACGTTCGCCACGGTGCCCGGCCGCCTCGACGCCCCGTTCCTGTCGCCCGACGAGGTCCTGGACATCGCCCGGCAGGGCGCCGCGATGGGCTGCAAGGAGGCCCTGTTCACGCTCGGAGACCGGCCCGAGGACCGCTGGAAGCAGGCCGCCGAGTGGCTCAACGCCCACGGCTACGACGACACCCTGTCCTACGTGCGGGCCATGGCCATCATGGTGCTGGAGGAGACCGGCCTGCTCCCGCACCTCAACCCGGGCGTGCTCACCTGGGCCGACCTCCAGCGCCTCAAGCCCGTCGCCCCGTCCATGGGGATGATGCTGGAGACCACCTCCACCCGCCTGTTCACCGAGAGGGGCCAGGCACACTACGGCAGCCCAGACAAGGACCCGGCGGTACGGCTGCGCGTGCTGGAGGACGCCGGGCGCTCCAGCGTCCCCTTCACCACCGGCATCCTCCTGGGCATCGGCGAGAACACCGCCGAGCGCGCCGAGTCGATCTTCGCGATGCGCGGCGCCTCCCGCCGCTACGGCGGCGTCCAGGAGGTCATCGTGCAGAACTTCCGGGCCAAGCCCGCGACCGCGATGATGCACCGGCCCGACGCCGAACGCGAGGAGATGGCCGCCGCCATCGCCGTCACCCGCCTGGTCATGGGACCCAGGGCGCACGTGCAGGCGCCGCCCAACCTCATCGGCGCCGAGCACGGGGGCGTGGACGAGTACGGGCTGATGCTCCGCGCGGGCATCGACGACTGGGGCGGCGTCTCCCCGCTCACTCCCGACCACGTCAACCCGGAGCGGCCCTGGCCGCAGATCGACGACCTGGCCGCGCGCACCGCCGCCCACGGCTTCGCCCTGCGCGAGCGGCTCACCGTCTACCCCGAGTACGTCCTGGCCGGGGAGCCCTGGCTGGACCCGCGCGTGGCCGGGCACGTGGCCGCGCTCGCCGACCTCGAGACCGGCCTGGCCCGCGAGGACGCGCCCGTGGTGGGCCGCCCCTGGCAGGAGCCCGACGCGGTGCTGGTCTCCTCCGGCCGCACCGACCTGCACACGGGGATCGACACCGAGGGGCGCACCGACGACCGCCGCGGCGACTTCGACGCCGTCTACGGGGACTGGGACGAGCTGCGCTCCGGCGTGGACCGCGAGGGGGCCGTGCCGCGCAGGTTCGCCCCCGACATCGCGGCGGCGCTGCGCAGCGCCGAGTCCGACCCCGCGGGCCTGTCCGACGACGAGGCGCTCGCCCTCCTGCACGCCGACGGGGCCGAGCTGGAGGCGCTGACCGGCCTGGCCGACCGGGTGCGCCGGGACGTGGTCGGCGACGACGTCACCTACGTCGTGACCAGGAACATCAACTTCACCAACGTCTGCTACACCGGGTGCCGCTTCTGCGCGTTCGCCCAGCGCCGCACCGACGCCGACGCCTACACGCTCTCCCTGGAGCAGGTCGCCGACCGGGCCGAGGAGGCCTGGAAGGCCGGGGCGACCGAGGTGTGCATGCAGGGCGGCATCCACCCGGACCTGCCCGGCACCGCCTACTTCGACATCGCCGCCGCCGTGCGCGAGCGCGTCCCGGACATGCACGTCCACGCGTTCAGCCCGATGGAGGTGGTCAACGGGGCGGCGCGCACGAACCTGCCGGTCCGCGAGTGGCTGGGGGGGGCCCNGAGGCCGGGCTCGGCTCCGTGCCGGGCACCGCCGCGGAGATCCTCGACGACGAGGTCCGCTGGATCCTCACCAAGGGCAAGCTGCCCGCGGCCGAGTGGGTCGACGTCATCACGTCCGCGCACGACCTGGGCATCCCCACCACGTCCACGATGATGTACGGGCACGTGGACTCGCCCGGGCACTGGGTGGCGCACATCAAGCTGCTGCGCTCCCTCCAGGAGCGGTCGGTGGAGCGCAACGGCCGCCGGGGGTTCACCGAGTTCGTCCTGCTGCCGTTCGTGCACACCAACGCGCCCATCTACCTGGCCGGGCTGGCCCGCACCGGGCCGACCGTCCGGGAGAACCGCGCCGTGCACGCCCTGGCCCGCCTGCTGCTGCACGGGCACGTCGACAACATCCAGTGCTCGTGGGTCAAGCTCGCCGAGGACACCTGCCGCCAACTGCTCTCGGGCGGGGTGAACGACGTCGGCGGCACCCTGATGGAGGAGACCATCAGCCGGATGGCCGGGTCGGGGCAGGGGTCGTTCAAGACCATCAGCGACATCCGCGCCCTGGTCGAGCCGACGGGCCGCCCCGTCCGCCAGCGCACCACGACCTACGGTCCGGTGCCGCAGGAGCGCCAGCGCGCGGCCGAGGCCAGCGACGGCGTGGCCCCCAGCGTCCGGCGCCCCTCGCTGCCGTTGGCCTAGAAAAGGAGAGAGAGGGGGCGAAGCGCCGGGGGATGGCGCTTCGCCCCCTCCTCGTGGGGGTCGGCGGCCCGTCAGCCGACGGGGAGTGTGCGACGGGCCGCCGGGGGAGCCGCGTGTAGCGGGAGAGGGGCGGGGCCCCTCCACGCGGCCTCGGGTCAGCAGGCGCCGACGAGCCTCCAGACGCCCCACTCGCCGGTGGTGCCCGGCTCCTCGCCGCGGGTCCACCACTGGGCGCGGTACTCCGAGCCTCCGTGGGAGACCACGTCGCCGCCGGTGTAGACGCTGTCGGCCGCCCAGGCCGCGGCGGTGCAGTCACCGGGCTGCTCGGTGGGCTCGTCGGTCGGCTCCGGGGTGGGGTCGGGGCCGCCGTCGCCGGGGCCGGTGGCCAGGCGGGCCGAGATGGTCTCGGCGAAGGCGTAGCCGTTGGGGGCGTCCCCGTTGATGGACCAGGTCATCACACCGCCGATGGGGCCGTACGGAGTGGCGGGGGAGAAGGAGCCGCAGTTGGTCCCGGCCTCCAGGCAGTCCAGGGCGCGCACGACCTGGCTGGGCGCCATGTACCCGCCTCCGGCCGCGGACTGCACGGCGGGCAGGCCGAGGCCCACCTGGTCCGGGCTCAGGCCCATCTCCAGCTGGATGCAGGCCAGCGCGGCGACGAAGTCCGGGGTGCCCTGGTGGTACACCTGGTCGTCGCACCCCAGCATCGAGCCGGAGTTGTAGTACTGCATGTTGACGATGGTGAGGATGTCGGAGATGTTCGACGCGAGCTTGTAGTACTCCCGGTTCGGGCTCTGGAAGTCGATGGTCTGCGGCGCCATCGTGACGATCAGGTCCGACCCGGCCCGGCCGCTCAGGTTGTGCAGGGCGTCGGACATGTACTGGGCGTTGATGCCGTGCTCCAGGTCGATGTCGACCCCGTCGAAGCCGTACTCCTGCATCAGCTGGTACGTGGTGTCGGCGAAGTTGCTCGCCTGGGTGGCGTTGGCGACGTCCACGTGCCCCAGCTCGCCGCCCACGGAGATGATGACCTTGCGGCCCTCGGCCTGGATGGCGGCGATGTCGTCGCGGAACTGCTGGTCGGTGTAGCCGTTCAGCTCCTCGCTGGCCAGGTCGAACGTGATCCCGCCGTCGAGGGTGGGGTGGTTCTCGGCGAAGGCGACGGCGACCAGGTTGTACGAGGAGGGGATCTCGGACAGCGGCATCACGGTGGAGCCGTTGGAGAAGTTGTGCCAGTACCCGGTGAGCCACTGGCCGGTCTGCTGGACCTGGGCGGAGTCGCTGTCGGACACGGTCTCGACCTCGGCGGGGGCGGGGGAGAGCTGGCTGAAACCGGCGAGGAGTCCGGCGGTCAGGAGGGCGAGGGCGCCGGTCAGCGCGGCCTTCGCGGCTCTGGGGGCTTTCCTGAGGCGGTGTTCGGGCATCGGGGGTGCTCCTGTCGTCGAGCGGGGGAGACGAAGGGGCTCTGTGAGCCGCTAATTGTTAGGAAACTTTAAAGTTGTCACGCGGCTGCGTCAACGGAAACGGTAAGGAAAGTTTGTAGTTTTTCTGGGGGCCTCAGTACCTTTCCCGAGTCTCAGGAACCCCTTCAGTACCAGGAGAGGCGACCGCCGCGCGTACCGCCCGTCACGCTCCGTGCTTGCCCGCGCGGACGTTCGCGCCCCGCCGGCCCTGGTTCCCACACATTCACACGCGGCGTGCGGAACGGTCCCCGGGGGCTCCGGTTCCCACGGAGAGCGCGGACCCGCTCCCGGGTATTCCGGGTCCCACGGGCCCCACTGGCCTCACGGATCCCACCGGCCCCACGGATCCCACGGACCGGCCCCGGCCGCCCCGGCGCCCAGGAGCCGTACGGGTCCGCCCCCGGCCCTTCCGCCCCCGACCCTTCGGGCCCTTCCGGTCCTCACGGGCCGTAGGGGGCCGTTCCTGCCCGCCCCTGCCCGTTCCGGGCCTCACGAGCCGTACGGACCCGCACCCGTGTCCCGGATGTCCAGGTCCCGGCTCATCTCCTGGAACACGGCGTGGTCGATGTCGCCCTCCCGGTACATCGACACCAGCGCGTCCCTGCGCGCCTGCGTGATCTGCGCGTGCACGGCCCTGCCGCTGTCCGCCCGCTCGCGCGCCCGCCCGTCCCCGGCGTCCATCAGCCCCCGCACCTGCGAGACGCGCCGCGTGTACACCGCGCGCAGCGAGTCGGCGGTGCGGTCGTCCACCTCGCCCTCCCGCAGCAGCTCGTCCACCTTGCTCAGCGCCGCGCAGCTCATCTGCTCGTCCGCCCGCAGGAACTCCATCCGCCGCGCGCCCTCGCGCGCCATGCCAAGCTTGCGCAGCAGCAGCGGCAGCGTCATCCCCTGCCCCACCAGCGTCCCGAGCACCACGACCCCCGCCACGAAGACCAGCGCGCCCCGTTCGGTGAACGGCTCACCGCCCAGCGTCGCGGGCAGGGACAGGGCGATCGCCAGCGACACCGCCCCGCGCATCCCGCTCCACCCGATGACCAACCGCTCCCTCAGGTCGGCCGCCTCCAGCTTCGAGAACGGCGGGATCCGGTGCAGCGGGATCACCACCAGCATCAGCCCCATGCGCAGGGCGACCGCCGTGGCCGTCGTCGCCAGAGCCACCCACACCAGGTCCAGGAAGGCGAACTGGTCCCGCACCGCCGTGACCACCGAGTCCAGCTGCAACCCCAGCACCACGAACAGCATCGACTCCAACAGCCCCACGAGGGCTCCCCAGATCGTCTGCCCGTTCACCCGCACCCGCGGCGGCAGCAGGCCCTCGCCGCGTGTGCCCAGGTAGAACCCGGCGACCACCGCCGCCAGCACCCCGGAGAACCCCGCCATCTCCGCCGGGATGTAGGCCGCGAACGGGGTGACCAGCACGACCATCAGCTGGAGGGACGGATCCCGCATGCGGGTCCGCGACCACGACACCGCCAGCGCCACCGCGGCGCCGTAGACCAGGCCGCCCGCCACGACCTTCACCAGCTCGACCAGGCCCTCCTGGGGCGTGAGCGGGTGCGCCATCGCGGTCACGGCCAGGCTGAACAGGGTCAGCGCCACCCCGTCGTTGATGAGGGACTCGCCCTCCAGGAGGGTCAGCACCCGGCGCGGGGTGCCCACCCGCTTGAGGATCGCCGACGCCGCCACGGCGTCGGTCGGCGCGACGGCGGCGCCCAGGGCGATCGCCGCGGGCCACCCCACCGACGGCATCAGCAGGTAGACGATCCCCGCCAGGCCGAACGCCGTCAGCAGCGTCACCCCCACCGCCATCACCACGATGGGGCGCATCAGCTCGCGCATGTCCTTGGGGGAGGAGAAGAACGCCGCGTTGTAGATCAGCGGGGGCAGGAACACCAGCAGGATGACCTGCGGGGAGATCGACAGCGAGTGCAGCCAGGGCACGAGCCCCAGGGCCATGCCCAGCAGCACCAGCACGACCGCGCCCGGCACCCGCAGCCGCCCCGCGACCAGTCGGCCGAAGATCACCGCGACCACGATCACCAGCGTGGCGACCACGTAGCCCTCGACGGACACCCCGCACCTCCCCGCCGACCCCCGGACGCACCAGCATGGCGCTGCCGGGGCCCGCCGGTCGCCCTGACGCGCCGGTCGCCGGGGGACACGCCCCCGGCGACCACCGCGTCAGCAGGGTTGACCGGAAACGTTCATCGGCCCAGCGTTGCCCGGCGTGATCTTGTACTTATAGCGAGTCTCGACCGTCCAACCTCGCTATAAGTACAAGATCACCGCAGGTTAGAACCCTTGCGTCGCACCAGCAACGGTTCCGGCCAGCCCGCTAACGCACGGCGACGAAGTCCTCCGGGTCGCGCGGGGGCCTCTCCCGCGGCGCCTCGGCCGCGTGCCCCACGGCCACCGCGCCCATCGGCCGCCACTCCTCGGGCACCTCCAGCACCTCGCGCACCACGTCCGCGCAGAACATGGTCGAGGAGACCCAGGCCGACCCCAGCCCCTCCACGGCCAGCCCCACCAGCAGGTTCTGCACCCCGGCGCCCATCGCCACCAGGAACATCGACTGCTCGGCACCGGCCCGGCGCGCGTCCGGGTAGGGGTGCGCGCCGTCGGCCACCAGGAAGGGCACCACCAGGTACGGCGCGCCGCGCAGCACGTCGCCGCGCCGCGTGCGCCGGGCGATCTGCTCCTCGGTGAACCCGTCGCCGCGCAGGTCCGCCACCCACGCCGCGAGCATCGCGTCCAGCAGCCGCCCGCGCGTGTGCGCCGACTCCACCAGCACGAAGCGCCACGGCGTGGTGTGGTGCGGCGCGGGGGCCGTGACCGCCGCGGCCACCGCCCGGCGCACCGCCGCCGGATCCACGGGCGCGTCGGTGAACGAGCGCACCGTCCGCCGGGCCGGGACCACGTCCCGCGACCCGTACCGGAACAGGTCGGCGTCGGGCGGGCGGATCAGCACCGCCGCCCCGGGACCGTCCTCCTCGGTGACCAGGCCGCCCAGGCCGCTGACCACCGCGACCGGGACCCCGTTCGTCTTGCCCTTGACCAGCTCGCCCGCCCCGGCGATCTCGTCGGCCACCGCGTTGACGGTCGCCTCCATGAGGTTGCCGTAGGCGTCGGTGGTGCCGCGCAGGTCCTGCACGGCGGACAGCCCGGCGGCGCCGATGGCCACGTCGGTCTGCCCGACCCGCCACGGCCGCCCGAAGGTGTCGGACACGATCACGCCGACGTTCACGCCCAGGCGCTCGCGCAGCCCGGCGCGCAGCGCGCGGGCGGAGGCGTCGGAGTCCTCGGGCAGCAGCAGCACGGTGCCGGGCTCGACGTTGGAGGCGTCCACCCCGGCGGCGGCCATGACCAGCCCCTGCCGGGTCTGCACGATCCCGGTTCTGCCCGCGCGGGCCACCACCCGGACGGTCTCGGAGGCGACCGCCTCCTCCCGGTCCATCCGGCGGGCGCGGCCCTCGGCCTTGCTGACGACCTTGGAGGTGACCACGAGGATGTCTCCGTCGGCCAGCGCGGTCCCGGAGGCGGCCACCGCCCCGGCGACCAGGGCCGACAGGTCGTCGCCGGAGCGCACCTCGGGGATGCCGCCGAGCCCGCGCACGCGCAGTTCGGCGCTCACTCGCCGCCTCCCCGCCTGTGGGCCAGCTCCACGGCCAGGTCCACGGCCGCCTGCGCGATCGCCTCGGTGGCCGCGGGGTCGCTCATGTACAGGGGGCGCGAGCGCACCTCGATCCCCTCCACCTCGGTGCCCGCGTCGGCCTCGTCCACCAGCCAGCCGTCCAGCAGGTCGGCGCCCAGGTGCGCGGCGACCGCGCCCGCGCCGGTCTCCACCCCGATCGCGGTCAGGCAGGCGTCGGCCATGCCGCGCACCGGCGCGCCGCCGATGATGGGGGAGACGCCCACCACCGTCTTGTCCACCATGGCCTCGCGGATCCCGGGGACGCCCAGGACGGAGCCCACGCTGACCACCGGGTTGGACGGAGGCAGGATTACGGCGTCGGCCCCGGCGATCGCCTCCAGCACGCCGGGCGCGGGCTTGGCCGTCTCGGCGCCGACGCTGACGATCTGCTCGGCGGGCAGCGCCGCTCGGTGTCGGATCCACCACTCCTGGAAGTGGATGGCCCGGCGCCCCTCCCCGTCGTCGACGACCACGTGCGTCTCGACCTGGTCGTCGGTCATCGGCAGCAGCCGCACGCCCGGCCGCCACCGGTCGCACAGCGCCTCGGTGACCGCCGAGAGGGGGAACCCGGCGGCGAGCATCTGCGCCCGCACGATGTGGGTGGCGGTGTCACGGTCGCCCAGACCGAACCAGGTGGGCTTCATCCCGTAGGCGGCGAGCTCCTCCTTGACGGTGAAGGACTCGTCGGTCCGGCCCCAGCCCTGCTCCTCGTTGATCCCCCCGCCGAGGGTGTACATCACCGTGTCCAGGTCCGGACAGATCCTCAGCCCGAACAGGGTGATGTCGTCACCGGTGTTGCCGATGACGGTGATGCCGCTGTCTGTGGTGTGCTCTTGGGTGGCCGACGCCACGGTTCCGAGCGCCGCCCTGAGGCCGCGGAGGAACCGCGCGCCGCCGATACCGCCAGCCGGTACGACTATCCGCATGCGTCCAAGTCTGGCAGTCTGGGGGCGTGTATGGGTCGTCTGCCCCGCCGTGGGCAGGACCCGTACGTGACCGTTCCGGTATCGGAGGTCCGTGAACTCCGGAGCTGCGGTCGCCATCCCAACTCTTCGGCCCCGCCCGGTGTCCCCACATCCATGCCCGGACGCGGCCGATCCACACGTGACAGCCCGACGCCGTTTCCATCGACCCGACGGCGAAGCAGCAGTAGATGGGGAACCTCTCTTGAAGAACGAAACGCTAGAACGCCTGCGCCTTCCGGGGGCCTGGGTCCTGCTTGCAGCCGCGGGCGTGCTCATGCTCTCCGGACTCATCCAGGTGATCGTCCGATCCAGCGGCTGGCGCTCGGAGACGTCCTTCGCCTCGGCCATGTACGACGCGGGCTCCGCCAACTTCTTCGGCGTGACCATCACGCTCCTGGTCGCCGTCGCCGTGGCCCTGGTCCTGACCAGTGACAGGACCAGGGCCGGCGCCTCCCCGGTCGTGCTGACCGCGATGATCGTCACCGGTGTGGGCCTGCTCTTCTGCCTGATCACGGTCATCTGCGGCTTCATCGACGCGATCAACATCGGCCACGGCTTCGCCCGGATGCTGGGCACCGTCGCCCAGGGCGCGGTGCTCGGCATCTTCGGCTTCGCCGCGCTCAAGGCCTTCAACGACCCCACCCTGGTCCCCAGGGTGGTGCCGCCGCAGAACGCCTACCCGCAGCAGTTCCCGCCCGCCACCGGCGCGCAGCAGTCCTTCGCCCAGCCGGCCTACCCGGGCCAGCCCGTCGACCCCACCCAGAGCGCCGCCCAGCAGTACGGCGTGGACCCGGCGCAGCAGCAGGCCTACGGCCAGCAGTACGGGACCGACGCCTCCGGCCAGCAGTACGGCGCGGACCCGGCCGCCCAGCACCAGTACGGGACCGGTGCGCAGCAGGGGTACGGCCAGCAGTACGGCGCCGACCCGGCCGCCCAGCAGTACGGGACCGACCCCGCCCAGCCGCAGTACGGCACGGGAGCCCAGCAGGCCTACGGCCAGCAGTACGGCACCGACGCCTCCGGGCAGCAGCCCGTCCAGCAGGGCTACGACGCCTCCCAGCAGTACGGCCAGCAGTACGGCACCGACCCCGCCCAGCAGTACGGGGTGGACCCGGCGCAGCAGCAGGGGTACGGCCAGCAGTACGGGACCGGTGCGCAGCAGCCCTACGGCCAGCAGTACGGCACCGACGCCTCGGGCCAGCAGGCCGCCTACGGCCAGCCGGGCGAGTACGCCTACGACCCGTCCCAGTACGCCCCGCAGGGCACCGAGCAGCAGCCCGCCTCCGGCGAGCAGGCCGCCCAGGACGCGATCCAGTACGGCTGGTACCAGGGCGCTGACCAGGGGCAGCAGGCGCAGGACACCCCGGCCGACAGCAATCTTGATCCTTTCTTTAACTCCGGTGAGAACAACGGTAACCAGACGCCCGGCCAGGGCGGGGGATCGTACGGAGGCCAGTACGGACCGGGCACCGGATACGGCTCTGACCAGCAGGGACAGGGCGGAACCGGTGACCAGCAGGGGTGGTACGGCGGCGAGGACAAGCGCTGACCCGGCTCCGGCGGCCCGCGCTCCCCACCGCCTCGGAAGGTCGTGAATTGCGTGGTAATCCGCAGAACGGACATCACCGGACTGCCGCTGGCGGTTCGTTACATGATATTCAGTGGATTACCACGCAGGGCGCTTGACTCTCAGCGAGCGACCCGCGTGTAATTTCAAGGTGGGATTCCACCCGGCCCGGGGGACGAAAAGGGCCGGGGACATCTATGGGGGGCAACAGGAGGTGCGCATGAGCGAGGTCATCCCGCTGGCGCACGGCTCGGATGAGGATCTGGGCTGGCAGGAACGTGCCCTGTGCGCGCAGACCGACCCGGAGGCGTTCTTCCCCGAGAAGGGCGGCTCGACGCGGGAAGCCAAGAAGGTCTGCCAGTCGTGCGAGGTACGTGCGGAGTGCCTGGAATACGCGCTGGAGCACGATGAGCGCTTCGGCATCTGGGGGGGACTCTCCGAACGCGAGCGCCGCAGGCTGAAGAAAGCCGCCGGGGGAGATTTCGATTTCCTGGCGGAGATGCTCTAGGGCCGCGTGTGGGACGCGCGTCCGGGCCGCGAGCCCGGGCGCGCGTTTCTCATGTTCGCCCCTTCCCGGGTGCGCGGCGATTGCGATCGCGCCGCGGGCTGAGACGGTAATGCCCGGATATGCCGGACCCCATTCGGACATGTGTTCGGACATGGCCTTCCCTTCGCGGTGGGAATGCTCCGATATGGCCGACCGCGGCGGCGTGTGACGAATAGGACCGTAATGGTGCCGAGTGGCGTAGGGTGATGTCCCGCGCGGGCCGTGTCCGGCCCCGACGAGGTCATGGGGGCCGCGGTCGGCCCTGAACGTCCCACGCGCGGACCGCGTCCGGAGCGCGGTCGCGCCCGTCGGCCCCGCCCGGCCGGACCCGCGGACCCGATCGGGGCCGCGCCCCCTCCCGGAGAGAACCCACCACAGCCGTGCCTGACCAGGATTTCGCCCGACACGTCGTCACCGCGGTCATCGTGTCCCACGACGGCGCCCGCTGGCTGCCCGAGACGATGCAGGCGCTGCGCGGCCAGTCCTGGCCCGTGCAGCGGGCCGTCGCCGCCGACACCGGCAGCGCCGACGACAGCGCCGACGTCCTGGCCCGGTTCCTGCCCGCCGACGCCGTCGTGAGCCTGCCCGCCAGCACCGGGTACGGCGACGCCGTCCGCGCCGCCCTGGACCTGCCGCGCTCCACCAGCGCCGTACGCGGCTTCGACGAGGACGCCACCGAGTGGATCTGGCTGATCCACGACGACCTCACCCCGGACCGGGACGCCCTCGCCCATCTGCTGGACGCCGCCGACCAGGACCCCCGCGCCGCCGTCCTGGGCCCCAAGCTGCGCGACTGGTTCGACCGCCGCCTCCTGGTGGAGGCGGGCGTGACCATCGACGGCGCGGGCCGCCGCGAGACCGGGCTGGAGCAGCGCGAGTTCGACCACGGCCAGCACGACGGCACGCGCCAGGTCCTCGCGGTCTCCAGCGCGGGCATGCTCGTGCGCCGCGACGTGTGGGACCGCCTCGGCGGCTTCGACCCCTCCCTGCCGCTGTTCCGCGACGACATCGACTTCTGCTGGCGGGTGGGCGGCGCCGGACTGCGCGCCCTGCTCGTCACCGACGCGGTCGCCTACCACGCCGAGGCCTCCGCCCGGCGCCGCCGCCCCATCTCCGCCACCCGCAACCACCCGCGCCGGGTGGACCGCCGCCACGCCGTCTTCGTCCTGCTGGCCAACCTGCCCCTGGGCGGCATGGTGGCCGCGCTGCTGCGCAACTCCGTGGCCTCGCTGCTGCGCGTGGTGGGGTACCTGCTCATCAAGCAGCCCGCCAACGCCCTGGACGAGGCCGCCGCGATCACCCTGGTCTACCTGCGGCCCCTCCGGCTGATGCGCGCCCGCTTCCGGCGCCGCCGCGACCGCCGCCGCACCTACAGCGCCATCCGGCCCTTCCTCGCGCGCGGCGTGGCCATGCGCCAGGTGCACGACGTGGTCACCGGAATCCTGTCCGGCGAGCCCGTGCGCAACACCCCCGGCCGCCACCAGGCCGTCACCGCGCCGCCCGTCGCCGCCGAGGACGAGGACGAGGTCCCCACCGACACCGCCGGCTTCGTGCGCAGCGTGCTCCTGCGGCCCGGGGTGCTGCTGGTCCTCGCCCTGACCGCGGTCGCCCTCGTCGCCGAGCGCTCCCTGCTCCTGGGAGACCTCCTCGCGGGCGGCGCCCTGCCCCCGGTCGCGGGCGGCGCGGGCGACCTGTGGAACCTCTACCTCTCCGGCAGCCCCGACAGCGGACTCGGCGCGGCCGACCCCGTCCCGCCCTACGTCGGACTGCTCGCCCTGCTGTCCACGCTCACCCTGGGCAAGCCCTGGCTGGCCGTGACGATCGTCCTGCTGGGCTGCGTGCCCCTGTCCGGGCTGACCGCCTACCTGCTCGCCCGCGAGGTGCTGGGCTTCGGCCCCGCCCGCCTGTGGATGGGCGCGGCCNGCCCAGGGCCGCCTGGGCACCGCCCTGGTCCACGTCCTGCTGCCGGTGCTGGGGCTGCTGCTGGTGCGGCTGGTGTCGATGCCGCCCAAGCCCTCGCGCCGCGCGGCCTGGGGCGTGGGCCTGGTCCTGACGGCCGCCACCGCGTTCGTGCCGATGGTGTGGTTGCTGTCGCTGGTCACCGGCCTGCTGGTGGCCGTCGCCTTCGGCCACCTGGGCCGCCGGATCTACGTCAGCGTCGCGCTGGGTCTGGCCGTCCCGCTCGTGCTGCTGATGCCGTGGACGCTCGAACTGCTCCTGCACCCCAGCCTGTGGCTGCTGGAGGCCGGACTGCACCGCCCCGAGCTGTCGGCGCCGGGCGCCACCCCGCAGGAGCTGCTCATGCTCTCGCCGGGCGGCCCCGGGACGCCGCCGTTCTGGGTCACGGCCGGGTTCGCCGTGGCCGCGCTGTGCTCCCTGCTGCTGCTCCGCAACCGGATGCTGGCCGCGGCGGGCTGGTCGCTCGCCCTGTTCGGGATCCTCGTGGCCATCCTGACCAGCCGGGTGGTCGTCGAGCCCTACTACGGCGGCCCCCCGGCTCCGGTCTGGCCCGGAGCGGCCCTGACCTTCGCCGCCACGGCGGTGCTGCTGTCGGCGGCGACCGCCGCGCGCTCCTTCGGCGCCATGGTGCGCCTGGGCGGGCCGCGGCGGGTCTTCGCGCTCGCCGTGGGACTGCTCGCCCTGGCGACCCCCGTCTGCGCCGCGGGCGTGTGGATGTGGGAGGGCGTGCGGGGGCCGGTCACCGCGCGCGCCGAGCACGTCGTCCCCGGCGCGCTGGTCGGCTCCGGGACCGTCGGGGGCGGTGGGTCCGACGACGGCGCGGGAACCCGGCCGCGCACCCTCGTCGTCACCGCCGACGGGGAGGGCGGCGTGGACTACCTGGTCGTGCGCGGACGCGAGCCGCGTCTGGGCGAGGAGCAGCTCGTGCCCGAGAGCGGGGTCCGCGCGGCGATGAACCGGGCCGTGGCCGAACTCGCCGTGGGCCAGGGCGGCGACCAGATGTACACCCTGGCCGACTTCGGCATCCAGTACGTGCTCTATCCGCGCCCGGAGATCAGCGGGCCCGCCGACGTCACCATGGTCGACACCCTGGACGGCACGCCGGGGCTGGAGCGGCAGTCGCTGTCGCAGCACTACGCGCTCTGGCGGCTGGCCGTCCCCACCGGCGCGCTGCGGGTGGTCTCCGAGGACGGCGTCGACGCCGAGGTCCTCGCGGTGAGGGGGGCCGCGGACGAGGTGAGCGTCCGGGTCCCCGAGGGCAACACCGGGCGGCGGCTCGCCCTGGCCGAGGCCGCCGACAGCGGCTGGCGCGCCAGCCTGGACGGCGTCGAACTGGACCCCGTCCCCACCCAGAGCGGAACCCAGGCCTGGACGCTGCCCGTGGAGGGCGGCGAGCTGCGCGTCTGGCACACCGACTACGTCCGCGCGGCCTGGCTGCTCACGCAGGGACTCCTGTTCACGGTGGTCGCGGTCCTCGCCGCGCCGGGTGTGCGGACCGAGGAGGAGGTGCGGCTGATCGAGGCCACGCCCACGCCCCGTCCGCGGCGGCCGGAGCGGCTGCGGCGTTCGGGGAGGTCGCGCGGGTCCTCGCGTCGGGGTTCACGCGCCAGGCCCGGCCGCTCGGGAACCGACGGCGAGGACTCCGGCGTGCGCGCGGGCGGGGACAGCGGACCGGACGCGCCGGAGGGCGGCGGCCCGGCCGGTCCCCCGGCCCTGGGTGAGGACACCGGAACCCTCCCCTCCGCGGGGCCCGAGGACACCGGCGCCCTGTCCGCCGTCCGGGGCAGGGGCCGCCGCCGGGGCACCCGCGGCGTGCGCAGGGGGGAGCAGCGCCGTGGCCGGTGACCGGAGGGAGCGGACGCGCCGGGGGAGTCCGGACGTCGGCGGGTGGACGGCGGCCCCGGGCCCGGGGGCGCGCCCGGTGGAGGCGCCGGGCCGGGGAGCAGCAGACGAGGACACCGGGACGGCCGGGCCGACCAGGCCGGCCGGGCGTCCGGTACCGAGCGGGAGGACCAGGCCGTGCGACTGATCGTGGAGAACCGGTTCGCGCTGTTCGGGCTGGTCGCGCTGGCCCTGGCCGCGCTGCTTGGCGTCGCGTTCGCGACCGGGCCGATCACCGCCGAACTGGGCGTCAGCGCGCCCGGGACCGTGCGGCCCGACCACGCGGTGCGGGTGTGCCCCGCCCCGCACGAGCCGGGGGAGAGCTCCGTGGCCGCGTTCGCCCCGAGGGTGAGCCGCGACGACGAGGGAGAGCTGTGGGCCGAGTCGGTCCCCGCGGCCCCCGAGGAGGACGGGGACGAGGATGACAGCGGGAACGGTGGCGCCACCGAGGGCGGCAGTGACGGCGGGAACGGCGAGAGCAGCGGCGACACCGAGGCCGGTGAGGACCGTGAGACCCGTGGGGACGGCGAAACCCGTGGGGACGACGGCGACACGGGAGGCGCGGACGGGAACACCGGCAGCGCCGGAAGCGCGGATGGCCCCTCGGGCGACACCGTCGGCGAGGAGCTGACCGAACCCGGCCGCGTGTGGAACACCGACACCGCCGGAGCCGACGACCCCACCGCCGTCCGCGCGGAGGGGTCCCTGGCCTCGGGCCTCGACGCCGCCCAGACCACCCTCTCCGACGGCTCGGCCACCGAGGTCCGCTGCCTCGAACCCTCCGTGGGGACCTGGTTCGCCCTCCCCGGCGGTGACGACACCGAGGGCATGCGACTCGACGCGCTCACCGTCCACCTGGCCAACCCCGAGGACTCCCGGGCCACGGTCAGCGTGGACGTCTACACCGAGGGCGGCCCCTCCTCCTCCGAGGAGAGCAGGGGCATCGCCCTGCCCGCAGGGGCGTCGACCGAACTGGACCTGACCGAGCTGGTCGGCGGAACCAGCGCCGTCGGCGTCCACGTGCGCACCAGCACGGGACGGGTCGCGGCCTCCCTGCTCGCCGAGCACTCCTCCGGCACCGCCGACTGGGTTCCGCCCACGGCCGCGCCCGCGCGGGAGCACGTGGTCCCCGGCGTTCCCGGCGGCGAGGGCCGTCGGCGCCTGCACGTGGCCGCGCCGGGCGACGAGCCCGTCCAGGTGCGCGTGCACACCGTCACCCCGGCCTCGGAGGGCGGGGCGGAGGAGGAAGACGGGCGGGGCGAGGAGGGGCAGGGCTCCGGGACCGCCGACGACCCGCTGACCTTCAGCGTGCCCCCGGCGGCCTCCGCCTGGCTCAGCCTGGAGACCGTCCTGGCCGGGGAGCCCGGCGCGGTCGTGGTGGAGGCGGACGCGCCCGTGGTCGCCGGTGTCGCCGCCGAGGCGGTCACCGGCGAGGGGGACGACGTCGAGGTGGTCGAGGCCGCCTACACCTCCGCGGTGCCGCCGCTCGGCTTCCCGCTGGACACCACCGCGGTCCTGCCCGACGTCCCCGAGGGCGCCGACACCGAGCTGCTCCTGACCGCGGTCGGGGGCGACGCCACGCTCATGGCCACCCCGATCGGCGCCGACGCGACCCAGGGGGACGCCGTGCGCGTGCAGGTCGTCGCCGGGACCACCACCGCGTTCGGCGGGGACGACGGCTGGCAGGCGCCTCCGGGCATCGCGCCCGAGGACGGCTACGCGGTCCGCCTGGAGGTCCTGGACGGCTCCGAGCCCGTCCACGTCGCCCGCGTGCTGCGCGGCGGCGGGGACGGCCTGGGCGTGCTGCCGGTGACGCCCGCGCCGGTGCGGATCGAGCTCCCGGTGGTACGCGACAGCATGGTGGGAGTGGTCCCCTAGGCGGTGCTGGTCGGGACTGCCGCCGGTGTGGCGCACGGGGCTCTGGTCCGCGTCCCAGCGCGATCGGGCGCCCGAACCCGGCCACAGGTACAAGGTCACGGCGAAGGGAGGGGGCGGCGCCCCCGGGCGGGCTCCGGGCGTTCCCGGTCAGCCCTCGGGGTCCACCGACTCCGGTTCCACGCCGAGCAGGTTGGCGACCTCCTCGACGACCGTCTCGTGGACGAGGAGGGCCATCTCCTCCGGATCCTTCGTCCGGATCTCCACCGGACGCCGGTACACCACGATCCGGGCCCGTCCGGAGGGATCGGTCTCCAGGCGGGAGAACGGGATCGCCTCGGTCAGGGGGCCGTGGGGCGGAACCGGGGGGACGTCCTCCACGAGGAAGTCGACATTGGCCAGCTCGCGTGCCCACAGGCGTTCGAGGCGTTCGACGGCGTCCAGGACAAGGTCGTCGAACGCCTGCGCTCGGCTCCGGAAAACCGGCAGGTCAGAGGGCACGAGAGGACCGCGGATGCCTCGGCCTCGGCGGTCCCGGCGCCGCACTCGGTCTGGTTGGCCACTGGAAAGGCGCACTCGTCGCACACTTCGAGACTAAGCCATCACGGGCCCCGCGCGTAGTCCCTCCCGGGGCGAAAGCGCTCACGCGCCCGAGGAACGGGCCTTCGGAGGGTGGCGGGAGACGGATCGGAGGCGGTGCGCCGACCCCCGGGAGACGGCCGGAGGGCGGCGCGCGGAGGCCGCGGACGAGCGCGAACGGACCAGCTCATGGAACGATGCTGGCGTGTCCCTCAGTAAAGGCATACAGTCGAACGCTGTGAGCCCTGTTCGACGCTGCTCCCGTACCGCTTGCAGACAGCCTGCCGTCTTCACGCTCACGTACGTCTACGCGGACTCGACGGCCGTCCTCGGCCCGCTCGCCGCCTACGTGGAACCGCACTGCTACGACCTCTGCGCCGTGCACGCCGACCGTCTGACGGCACCGCGCGGCTGGGAGGTCGTCCGCCTCCCGGTCGAGACGTCGGGCGGCGGCCCGGGCAGCGACGACCTGGAGGCCCTCGCCGACGCCGTACGTGAGGCGGCCCGCCCGCCTGCCCGCAAGGACCCCTCCGACCAGGTCGGCGAGGGGACCGAGACGCTGCGCCGGGGGCACCTGCGCGTGGTCAGATCCGATCCGGGGCGCGGAGAACAGCAGCCTCCCCGGCACTCCGGCGGGTAGCCGACGCCGACGCCGTCCCGCCGCGCCGCGGTGGGAGAGGGGGCCCGGGGCCGAACCGGCGGCGGTGCGGGGGTTCGCGGGGGCGCCTTGCTAGTTTTGTACCGCGCGCGGCCTGGCCGCGCGGGACCGAACCCAAGCAGGAACGACCTGGCCGGAGAAGACGTGGCTGACCTCGCAAGCATCTTCAAGGCATACGACGTGCGGGGCGTGATCCCCGACACCTTCAACGCCGACATCGCCCGGGCGATCGGCGCCGCCTTCGCCCGTGTGGTCGGCGGGGAGGCCGTCGTGGTCGCCCACGACATGCGCCCGTCCTCGCCCGAGCTGGCCACCGCCTTCGCCGAGGGCGTCACCGGCCAGGGCCTGGACGTGGTGTTCGCCGGACTCGGCTCCACCGACCTGCTCTACTACGGCTCGGGCCAGCTGGACCTGCCCGGCGCCATGTTCACCGCCAGCCACAACCCCGCCGAGTACAACGGCATCAAGATGTGCCGGGCCGGGGCCGCGCCCATCAGCGGCGAGACGGGCCTGGACGATATCCGCGACCTGGCCGAGAAGATCATGGCCGGGGAGGACCCCGCCGGGGGAGCGCCCGCCCACGACGGCCCCGCCGGGACGGTCACGCACCGCGACCTGCTCGCGGGGTACGCGGACTACCTGCGCGAACTGGTCGACCTCTCGGGTATCCGGCCGCTCAGGGTCGCGGTGGACGCGGGCAACGGCATGGGCGGCCACACCGTCCCCGCCGTCCTGGAGGGCCTGCCGCTGGAGGTCGTCCCCCTCTACTTCGAGCTGGACGGCACCTTCCCCAACCACCCGGCCAACCCCCTGGACCCCGACAACCTGGTGGACCTCCAGGCGAAGGTCCGCGAGATCGGCGCCGACATCGGCCTGGCCTTCGACGGCGACGCCGACCGCTGCTTCGTCGTGGACGAGAACGGCGACGCCGTGCCGCCCTCGGCCGTCACCGCGCTGGTGGCCGCCCAGGAGCTGGAGCGCGAGCCGGGCGCCACGGTCATCCACAACCTCATCACCTCCAAGGCCGTCCCCGAGATCGTCCGCGAGAAGGGCGGCGAGCCCGTCCGCACCCGGGTCGGGCACTCCTTCATCAAGGCCACCATGGCCGAGACGGGCGCGATCTTCGGCGGGGAGCACTCCGCCCACTACTACTTCCGCGACTTCTGGCGCGCCGACACCGGTATGCTCGCCGCGATGCACGTCCTGCGGGTGCTGGGCAACGAGGACCGCCCCCTCTCCCGGATCGCCGAGGCCTACTCGCGCTACGCCGGGTCCGGCGAGGTCAACTCCAAGGTCGCCGACGCCCCCGGGCGGATGGCCGCGGTACGCGAGGCCTTCGCCGGGCGGGACGGCGTCACCGTCGACGAACTCGACGGCCTGACCGTCTCCCTCCCCGACGGGTCGTGGTTCAACGTGCGCGCCTCCAACACCGAGCCGCTGCTGCGGCTCAACGTCGAGGCCCCCGACGAGGCGTCCATGGCCGGTCTGCGCGACGAGGTCCTGGCCATCGTCCGCGCCTGACCAGGCATCATTGGGGGCAGAGGGACACCCCATCGCAGAGGAACGAGGACATGAGCACGAAGATCGACGGCTGGCTGCTGGAGATCCTGGCCTGCCCGCAGAGCCAGGCCCCGCTGCGCCACGACCCCGAGACCGACGAGCTGGTCTGCGACGAGAGCGGACTGGCCTACCCCATCAGGGACGGCATCCCCGTCCTGCTGGTCGACGAGGCGCGAAAAATCGGCTGAGACCGGGAACGTCCCGGGCGTTCCAGCAGTCATAACGGTTGCGCCGGGGTAACGGGGCACGACGGGACGCACCACCGCGTTCCCCGCAACCCGTACCCTGGTGCTGCGCGCCCTCTCACCCCTATCTCCCGGAGGACACCGATGCCCGGTCCCGAATCGCTGCTGCCGAGCGACCCCTCCTCGTTCGGCGAGTACAGCGTGACAGGACGGCTGGGCAAGGGCGGCCAGGGGATCGTCTACCTCGCCGAGGACGCGGGCGGCGAGCAGTACGCGGTCAAGGTCCTCAACGACCAGTGGTCGCGCGACGGCGACCTGCGCAAGCGGTTCGAGAAGGAGGTCCGTGCGGCGCAGAAGGTCGCCTCCTTCTGCACCGCCGCGATCATCGACGCCCAGCTCGACGGCGACCCGCCCTACGTGGTCAGCGAGTTCGTGCCCGGCAAGGACCTCCAGGAGACCATCGCCAAGGGCGCCACCCAGAAGGGCTCCACCCTCCAGCGGCTCGCCATCACCACCGCCACCGCCCTGGTCGCCATCCACAAGGCGGGCATCGTCCACCGCGACTTCAAGCCCGGCAACGTGCTGCTCGGCCCGGACGGCCCCCGCGTCATCGACTTCGGCATCGCCCGGATCGACGACGGCACCGCCACCATGACCAACTCGATCGTCGGCACGCCCTCCTACATGGCGCCCGAGCAGATCGAGGGACGCGGCATCACCGACAAGTGCGACATCTTCGCCTGGGGCTGCGTCATCGCCTTCGCCTCCACCGGGCGGGCGCCGTTCGGCTCCGACACCGTCCCGGCGGTCGTCCACCGCGTGGTCAGCGCTCCCCCGGACCTGACCGACATGGACGAGGCGCTGCGCCCCATCGTCGAGTCCTGCCTGGACAAGAACCCGGACAACCGGCCCAACGCCCAGACGCTCCTCATGCGCCTGCTGGGCCACGACGGGCCCGAGGCCTCCGGCCCGTCCACCGACGACGTCGTCAAGCAGGGCGAGAAGATCGCCCAGACCGGCCTGTTCACCGGCGCCCAGATGCCCTACCGGCCGCACACCGGGCCGCAGCAGCCGCATACGGGCCCCCAGCAGCCGCACAGCGGTCCGCAGGCGGGCGCCGCGTACATGCAGCCCGGCACCTCCAACCCCCGCCCGGGCATGCCGGGGCACCCGATGGGCTCCGACCCCCGCCACGGCTTCGGCCACCCCGGCACCTCCGACCCCAGGGCGGGGATGCCCGGCCTCCCGGGGACGTCCGGCCCGCGTCCGGGCGCCCCCGCCTACCCGCCCCCGCCGCCGCACGGCATGCCCCACGGCCTGCACGGAGCGGCGAACCCGATGGCCACGGGCATGAACCCCAACCAGACCTACGCCCGCCCCGGGGCGCAGCAGCCCATGCCGCGCCCCGTCGAGCAGAACTCGGTGCTCCAGCAGAGCTGGGTGATCCCGGCGGTGCTCATCACCATCGTGATCCTGCTGCTGGTGCTGCTCCTGCTCGCCGTCAGCGGAGGCTGACCGCTCAGATCCGGGTGAGCTCGTTCATGGCCCGGGACACGGCCTCGTCCACGAGGTCGCGCACCTGGGGCCAGCGGTCGTCCACGCAGTCCGTGGGCATCACGGTCACGCCGTCGGTGCCGGACAGCCCCAGCGCGTCCCGCGTCCCCTCCGGGGTGGTCAGGCGCGCGTCCGCGGTGACCGCGAGCACCCCCGTCCGGGGGCGGCCCACCTCCTGGACCACCACGAACAGCGACAGGGACGCCTCGCCCACCGTCAGCTCCAGCGCCGTCCACCAGTGCGCGGCCCCCGGCGTGAGCAGGTTCCGGGCCACGACCTCCGAGGCGGTCCCGGGCTCGGAGTCGTCCGACCCGCCCGAGTACACCGACGTGCGCGCCGCGGGGTCCAGCGCCCGCAGGATCATGGCCAGCGAGTCCCGGCGCGAGCGCACGTAGTCCAGGACGCGGCGGCGCGTCACCGCCGCCAGCGGCGACACGGGGGAGCGGGGCTCGGGGACGTGCTCGGGGGTCCAGCTCAGCTCGCCGAGCAGCGTGCCGGTCACCAGGCGCGCGAAGTGGCGGACCATCCCGGCCAGGCGCTCGTCGGCGTCGCGCCCGCTCCACGGCGGCGCGAGGGGATCGGGAAGCAACGGCGGGGAGTCCGCCCGCCGCNNCAGGGACGCCAGCAGCCACGGCAGCGCCCACGCGTGCGTGCCCTCGGGGTGCTCGTGGTCCAGCTCGGCCAGCACCGCCACGCCCTCGGCGTAGGTGTGTGCCGCGCGCACCACCGGATGGGCGGGCACCGAGGCGGCCCGCGCCAGCCGCAGCGCCTGCTCGGAGTCCACGGGGCGCAGGGGGGAGCGCGCGGGGCAGTCCTCGGGCAGGTTCCTGGCGCGCTCGGCCAGCTCCGAGACGAACGCGGCGGTGAACTGCCGACCGGAGGCCCCGTCCGCCGCGGCGGACACCACCAGCTCCTCCAGGGCGGGTCCGCCGCCCAGCGCCCGCACCCGGCGGCCGGTCAGCTCGCGCCGCGCCGCGGCCCGCGCCTCCCGGGGCTGGCTCTGCCGGTGCTGGGCCCAGATGGCCCGCAGCCGGTCGACGTCCATGAGGTCCTCGCGCACCAGGGCCGGAATCCGGTCCAGGTCCGCACCGCAACGTAGGGTATCCACGTGTCTTCCGTAGCCAGTGGACAGTTGGCCAAAACCTGTCACGGGCCCCGACCTGTGGCCGCTACCGGACGCGTCGGCGTGTAAACCGGGGGTGGTCAGGGGCGGCGGCCGTGCAGCAGCCGCATCGCCTTCTGCTTCTCGAAGTCCAGTGCGCGGGCGGGCGCCGCGGCGAGCCTGCCCAGCCGCTCCCCGTGCGAGCGCACCCGCGCCAGGACCTCGGGCTCGGCCAGGACGCGCAGGGCGAAGGCCAGCGCGGCGGGCGGGATGTCGAACTCGCGCTCCAGCTCCAGGCCCACCGCGATCGTGCGCAGGTCCTCCTCCGTGAAACGGCGGTGCCGGTGCCCGCGCCCGGTGGGCTGCTCCTGGGTGCGGGGCAGCAGGCCCAGGCCCTCGCGGTAGCGCAGCATCCGCGCGGTGGTGCCCACCCGGTCGGCGGCCGCGGAGATCGGCACGGGGCCGAGCGGCTGGAGGTCGGACGGGTTCGGGTCGTCGTCGAGGGCGGCCATGGACGCGACCTTAGGGCATATGCCGCGGACATACACCCTGCTGCGCGACGCCCCAGCACAACTCTCGCTGCGTTCTCATCAGTCGACAGCCAACCCCGGGCTGACTCCTTCTTCGGCCTTGCGAGAGCCGCACTGGCTGCGCCGCTCGCGACGGGCAACGTCCACGGCACACGCCCTAACCGAACCCCACCCCCAAAGAGCGCAAACCTGACAGTCAAATGTCAACTTCGTACGGTAGTCCGGGTCGCGGCCCTAGAATCGGGTGCGCCACGACCATCACGAGTGAGGAACGCATGGCTTTCGACTTCAAGGTCGCCGATCTCTCCCTGGCCGCCTTCGGACGCGACGAGATCCGGCTCGCCGAGCACGAGATGCCCGGCCTCATGGCCACCCGCGCCGAGTACGGGGACAGCAAGCCGCTCCGGGGCGCGCGCATCATGGGCTCGCTGCACATGACCGTCCAGACCGCGGTCCTCATCGAGACCCTGGTCGCCCTGGGCGCCGAGGTGCGCTGGGTCAGCTGCAACATCTTCTCCACCCAGGACCACGCCGCCGCGGCGGTCGTCGTCGGCCCCGACGGCACCGCCGAGGACCCCAAGGGCGTCCCGGTCTTCGCCTGGAAGGGCGAGACCCTGGAGGAGTACTGGTGGTGCACCGAGCAGGCGCTGACCTGGCCGGGCGCCGACGGCCCCAACATGATCCTGGACGACGGCGGCGACGCCACCATGCTCGTCCACAAGGGCGCCGAGTACGAGAAGGCGGGCGCGGTCCCCGACCCCGCCAGCGCCGACAGCGAGGAGATGGGCGTCGTGCTGCGCCTGCTCAGCGCCAGCCTGGAACGCGACGCCACCAAGTGGACCGAGATCTCCAAGCGCATCAAGGGCGTCACCGAGGAGACCACCACCGGTGTCCTGCGCCTGTACGAGATGCGCCGCGAGGGCATCCTGGCCTTCCCCGCGATCAACGTCAACGACTCGGTCACCAAGAGCAAGTTCGACAACAAGTACGGCATCCGCCACTCGCTGCCGGACGGCATCATGCGCGCCACCGACGTGCTCATCGGCGGCAAGGTCGCCGTGGTGTGCGGTTACGGTGACGTCGGCAAGGGCGCGGCCGAGGCCCTGCGCGGCCAGGGCGCTCGCGTGATCGTCACCGAGGTCGACCCGATCAACGCCCTCCAGGCGGCCATGGACGGCTACCAGGTCACGCTCCTGGAGGACGTGCTGGAGACCGGTGACATCTTCATCACCACCACCGGCAACTTCAACGTGATCATGGCCGACCAGATCACCCGCATGAAGCACCAGGCGATCGTCGGCAACGTCGGCCACTTCGACAACGAGATCGACATGGCCGGTCTGGCCAAGGTCCCCGGCGTCGTCAAGAAGGAGATCAAGCCGCAGGTCCACGAGTGGACCTTCTCCGACGGCAAGTCCGTCCTGGTGCTCTCCGAGGGCCGCCTGCTCAACCTGGGCAACGCCACCGGCCACCCCAGCTTCGTGATGTCCAACAGCTTCACCAACCAGGTCATCGCGCAGATCGAGCTGTTCACCAAGCCCGACGAGTACCCGATCGACGTGTACACGCTGCCCAAGATCCTCGACGAGAAGGTCGCCCGGCTGCACCTGGACGCGCTCGGCGTCAAGCTGACCCAGCTCACCAAGGAGCAGGCCGCCTACATCGGCGTGGACGTCGCGGGCCCCTACAAGCCCGACCACTACCGCTACTAGGCAGCACATGACACCCCCCTCCCACCAGGTGGCGGACCTCGGCCTCTCCGGGGCCGGGGTCCGCCGCGTGGACTGGGCCGAGCGCTCCATGCCGGTGCTGCGCAGCGTGCGCGAGCGCTTCGCCGCCGAACGCCCCCTGGACGGCCTGCGCGTGGCCGCGTGCCTGCACGTGACCGCCGAGACCGCCAACCTGCTGCGGGCCCTGCGCGCGGGCGGAGCGCGGGTGTGGCTGGCGGCGTCCAACCCGCTGTCCACACAGGACGACACCGCCGCCGCCCTGGTCACCGAGTACGGGGTTTCGGTCCACGCCTGGGCCGGAATGGACCCGGCCTCCTATGACCGGAACCTGGTCACGGTCCTGGAGTCGCGGCCGCACCTGCTGCTCGACGACGGGTGCGACCTGGTCAACACGGCCCACCTGGCCCGCCCCGACCTCCTCGACGGCGTGCTGGGCGGCTGCGAGCAGACCACCACCGGCGTGATCCGGCTGCGCCGGATGAGCGCCGAGGGCGAGCTGCGGCTGCCGATGGTCGCGGGCAACGACACCGCCACCAAGCGCATGTTCGACAACCGGTACGGCACCGGCCAGTCCACCATCGACGGCATCCTGCGGGCCACCAACGCCCTGCTCGCCGGACGCACGGTCGTGGTCGCCGGGTTCGGCTACTGCGGTCGGGGCCTGGCCGAGCGCGCCCGCGGCATGGGCGCCCGCGTGGTCGTCACCGAGGTCGACCCGGTCAAGGCCCTGGACGCGGTCATGCAGGGCTACACCGTCACCACCATGGAGCAGGCGGCCCCCGCCGGGGACGTGTTCGTCACCGTCACCGGCAACCGCGACGTCGTCCGCGCCGAGCACCTGGACCTGATGAAGGACGGCGCGATCCTCGCCAACTCCGGCCACTTCGACCTGGAGATCGACCTGAACGCCCTGGAGGGCCGGGCCGTGCGGGTCAACCGGGGCGTGCGCGAGCAGGCCGACGAGTACGTGCTGGCCGACGGGCGCCGCCTGCTCCTGCTGTCCGAGGGGCGGCTGGTCAACCTCGGCGCCGCCGAGGGGCACCCGGCCGCCGTGATGGACCTGTCCTTCGCGGTGCAGGCCCTGACCACGGCCTGGCTGGCCCGCAACGCCTCCGACCTGGAGCTGGGCGTGGTGGAGGTGCCCGCCGAGACCGACACCGAGGTGGCCCGGCTCGAACTGGCCGCGCTGGGGGTGCGCATCGACGCGCTCACCCCCGGTCAGGAGGCCTACCTGCGCTCCTGGCACGCCTGACGGGCAGTCCCGCGCCGGACCGGCCGCCTCGCGCTCAGCGTGGCCGCGGCGACCGCCGCCGGAGCGGGAAGCCGTCGCGCCGCGCCCGCCGCCCCCACGCGCCCCGGCTCAGCGGGAGGAGTGCGGGCCGTACCACTGCTGCTGGGGGCCGCCCTGCGGGTGCCCGGGCCGGGAGCGCTGGGCGGCGATCTCGTGGCGGCGACGGCGCTCGGCGAGCACCGCGGCCAGGAAGTAGGGCGGGGTGGTCCCCGGCGGCGGGGGCGGGCTGATCTGCGCGGCCACCGTGTCGGCCAGCCGGACGCCCATCTCGTGGCGGGTGTGCTCGGCCAGCTCCCCGTACCGGAGCACGTACTGGCGCGCCGCCGCCGCAGTCTCCGGGGACAGGCGCGACAGCTCGGTGTTCGACGCCCATGCCGCCAGGTGCGGGGGCATCGGGACGACCTCCTCGCGCGGCCTGCCGCCGCGCTCCTCCACCACCATCGTTCCGGCCACGAAGTCGCCCACGCGGCGGCCGTCGCGGTTGATCATGGACGTGATCAGCGCGACCACGCCGCTCGTCATCCAGATCTCCACGAACGAGGCCAGCGCCCGGCCCAGCGCCTGCCGGAACCGCTCGGGGGAGCCGTCGGTGCCGACCACGCGCAGGCCCAGGGCCATCTTGCCCAGGGAGCGCCCCCGGGAGACGGTCTCGAAGACGGTCGGGTAGCCGACCAGGACCAGGATCACGCTCGACAGGGACACGGCCGCGGTGATCGCGGGGTCCAGGTCCCTGCCGATCCAGGTGACCAGGACGCTCAACGCGATCAGGGCGATGACCTGGACCAGGGCGTCGATGGCCAGGGCCGCGGCCCTGGTGGCGAAACCGGCCGGACGCAGGTCCAGGACCACGGCGTCACCCGTGACCAGAGGTGTCACGCCGTACACGTCGGCGCGGGCGTCGCCGTTGCCGGGATAGGACACCAGCACTCGCTCCCTCAGGGCTGTCTGAAACCGTCGTCTCGACATTACCCGGCACGCGGGACGGCTGTTCGCAGCGGAGTCGGGAGCGCGCTCCGAACGGGCGGGTCGGAGGGGCCTCGGCAACCGGCGCCCGAACCGGGCCGCGCGCGAAACGGATAGGGTCCCTTGCGTGGATATCGACGTGTTCGCCGCGGCGCACGCCCCGGAGTGGGAACGGCTGGACCGACTGGTGCGCAGGCGCCGCTCGCTGGACGGTGAGGAGATCGACGAACTCGTCGAGCTCTACCAGCGGGTGTCCACCCACCTGTCGGTGGTGCGCTCCTCCGGGCAGGACCCGGCGCTGGTGGGCAGGCTGTCCGCGCTGGTGGCGCGGGCCCGCTCTGCGGTGACCGGCGCGCACGCCTCCGCCTGGCGCGACGTCGGCGGGTTCTTCACCCGCGTGTTCCCCGCGGTGCTGTACCGGCTGCGGTGGTGGTGGATCGGCACCAGCGCGGGCATGGTCGCGATCGCCGCGGTCACCGCCCTCTGGATCGTGTCCGATCCCGACGTGCTGCACGCCCTGGGCACGCCGGACTTCATGGCGCAGTACGTCGACCACGACTTCGCGAACTACTACATGGAGAACCCCCGAGGGTCGTTCGCCGCCCAGGTGTGGACCAACAACGCGTGGGTGTCGGCGCAGGCGATCATCTTCGGTGTGGCCCTGGGGCTGCCGACCCTGGCGGTGCTGCTGATGAACGCGGTGAACGTGGGCGTCGCCGCGGGGATCATGCTCGCCCACGGCCAGGGCGACGTGTTCTTCGGGCTGCTCCTGCCGCACGGGATGCTGGAGCTGACCGCCGTCTTCGTCGCGGGCGGGGTGGGCCTCAAACTGGGCTGGACGATCATCGCGCCCGGCGACCGCACGCGTATGCGCGCCCTGGGCGAGGAGGGGCGCGCCGCCATCGCGGTGGCCCTGGGGCTGGTGGTGGTGCTGCTCATCTCCGGGCTCATCGAGGGCGTGGTGACCGGCAACGCCGCGGCCGGGGTCATCCCGATCCCGGTGGCGCTGGGCATCGGCGCGCTGGCGGAGCTGCTGTTCGTGGTCTACGTGTTCACGGTGGGGAAGAAGGCCTACCGGGAGGGCGAGACCGGCGACCTGGAGAACGCCCCCGCGGCCGTGCCGGTGGCCTGAGGTTTCCATCCCGCCCGGCGCTTCTCCGTGGCATCATCCGGGATATGGAGCCCGACACCCCTCGCTGGTTCAAGAGCAGCCACAGCAGCTTCGCGAACGGCTGCCTGGAGGCCGCCTTCACCGGTCCCCGTTGGTTCAAGAGCCGCCACAGCTCCTTCGAGGGCGGCGGATGCGTCGAGGTGGCGTTCACCGGCCGCCCCATGGTGCTGGTGCGGGACACCCAGAACCGGGATGACGCGGTGCTCGGTCTCGGCGCGCGGGAGTGGGCGGGACTGCTCCGACTGGTCACGGCCTGACGGGGCGGCCTTATCCCTCGTCGAGCTGACGGAGGGACCTCTCCCTCTGCTCCAGAGCCAGCAGTGTGTTGGGATGGTCCTCTCCCAGCAGTGACGTATGCGCCTCGGCCACACGGCCGAACATCTCAGCCGCCGCCGCGTGGTCTCCGCGCGTGGCGGCGACTCGGGCCAGGTGGTAGTCGGCCATGACCGTCAACGGGTGCCGCTCGCCCAGAGTGCGTGCCCGAGTCCGGTGCAGCCGCCGGAAACCGTCCTCCGCGGTGTCCAGGTCTCCTCTGAACATGCGGACGTAGGACAGGTTCTCCAGCGCGTGCAGCGCGGTCGGGTGCTCGTCCTTCTTGCCATAGGCCTCCCAGAGGACGTGGAACTCCTTCTCCGCGGTGTCCAGGTCACCGCGGAGCCCGGCCATCAGGGCCAACTGGTGCCGGGTGCTCAGGGTTTCGTCGTGCGCGGGCCCGAGCACGGACGCGCGGTCGTGGTACACCGACCGGTAGACCTGCTCGGCCTCCTCGATCCGTTCCTGTTCACGGAGGACGTCACCCAGCGCGTGCCGGGATCGGAGCGTGGCGGGGTGGGAGGCCCCCAGCGCCTCCACCGCCCACGCGATCGCGTTCTCCAGGACGCCGAGGGCCTCGTCGGTGAGACTGAGCAACATCAGGCTGCGGGCGCCGCACACCATGCTGTCGATGACGGCGGGCTCGACCCGCGACCACAGCCGGAGGTAGAGACGGGTGACGGCGTCATGGGCCCGGAGTTCGAAACCCGGGTCGTGGTCGCGCCGCCACGCGAGGAGCCGTTCGGCCTCGTCGACCAGCCCCAGGTCCGCCTCCACCAACCCCGCGCGCACGGTCTCCGACACCAGCGGATGCAGCCGCAGCGCGGTCTCCCCCTGCGGCGAGACGACCGAGACCAGCCCGTGCACCACCAGCGCGTTCACGGCCCTGGCCATGTTCGCGTCGGTCAGGGAACCCAGCACACCGCCGTCCAGCTCCGACAGCGGCAGCCTGCGCAGCGGAACCTCACCGGCGTCAGGGCCCAGCACGGCTAACAGCTTCAGCAGCGGCACCGCTGTGGGCTCGCGCTCCTCCACCAGCCGCAGGGACAGCTCCCACACCCCCGACAGCAGCCTGCGCTCGACATCGCCACCGGTGACGAAGGGTGCCGCCAGCTCGTCCAGAGCCCCGACGCCCTCCCCGAGCCGCGCCAGCAGCGCGTGCGCGTCCGGGAACAGCACCCGGTGCGTGGCCAGGATCCGCCCGGCCAGCGACAGCGCCAGCGGCACCCCGCCCAACCGCCGGGCCAGCTCCTCCGCGCCCGCCAGCTCCGCCGGAGCGCCCGCCCCCGCGTGGTCGGCCAGTGCCTCGGACGCCGCCGCCCCCTCCAGCTCACCGATCCGGTGCACCCGCGCGGGCGCCCACTGCGCGGGGTCGTCCACCCGGCTGGTCACCAGCACGAACCCGCCCGGACTCGCCCGCATCCACCCCAGCTGGTCCCCGGGCCGGTTCTCCGGATCCAGCTCCTCGGGCCGGTCGGCGTTGTCGATCACCAGCAGCCACGGCCGCGCCGCAGCGTCCAGGTGCCGCCACACCCACCGGGCCGCCTGGCGCCGCGCCCCCTTCACCTGCTCGGCCTCCTGCCGGGAACCGCCCACCTCCACGGCGGCCTCGACCATGCTCGCCGCCACACTCCCGGGCCGCACCCAGAACACCGTCCACCCGTCGCGCCGCGCCCGCTCGGCCAGCGCCGCCGCCACCGTGGTCTTGCCGAACCCGCCCGGCCCGGTCAGCACGTGCGGAACCGGCGCACCGGCCTCCATCGCTCCGCTCAGGGCCTCCAGGAGCTCCTCACGTCCCCGTACGGCCGTCGCCAGCCGCGGCGGGTCCAGGGACACGTCGGCGAGCGGCGGCGGAACGGGAGCGGGCGCCTGGAGGGTCACACCGCCGTGGATGTCGCGTGCCTGGAGCAGTTGGCCGTAGACGGCGCCGGAGGAGGCGTTGCCGTGGGCCCCGGAGGGAGAGGTCATGTCCTCCATACTGCACGCCCGGGCGCCGCCCCGAGGAAGTCCCCGGGTTCTCCCGAAACGCGGAACACGGAATGCCGCACACTCCGTGTATGGCAATGACGAGTTTCCACCTGGACGAACGGACAGAACAGGAACTGAGCGAGCTGGCCCGGGGCCGTGACCGCTCCGCGGTTCTCAGGGACATCATTCACCAGGCGTATGTGGACCAGTTGTACGCCCAGGCGCGGGAGGACGCCGAGCGGCTCAGCCACGACGAGGCCGACAAGGCCGAGCTCGCTCGTATCGCCGAGGAGATGGGTGACGGCGATGCGTGGTGACCTGTACCGGCTTCGAGCGGACCGCAGGGTCCAGGAGCACGAGCAGCGTGGACCTCGTTACTGCGTGGAGTTGCAGGGGCCGTTCAGCCTGTCGACCGTGGTGGTGGCTCCGACCTCGACCAGCGCCGCCCCGGCGGTTTTCCGCCCGCAGATCAAGCTGGCGGACGGCACGCCGACTCTCGTCCTCGTCGAGCAGATGCGAGCCGTTGACCGGCAACTCCGGCTCGGCGACTTCTCCGGACGGCTCGACCCCGAGGAGATGGACGAGGTCGACAGGGCGTGCCGTCTGGTCCTGGGCCTGTTGTGACAGAGGCCGTCCCTTCCGGGGCCGTCCAAGGGACGACCCCGGAGAACCCCTACAGCCTGCCCTGGGCCTTGAGGTTGATGTAGGCGTCCGCCAGCGCCGGAGCGATGTGCTCGGGGTCGGCGTCGACCACCTCCACCCCCATGCGGCGCAGCTCGGCGGTCACCCGGCGCCGCTCGCCCAGCGTCCGCTCGGCCGCGGCCGCCCGGTACAGCGCGTCCGCGCTGCCCCGCTCGGCGGCCATCAGCTCCACCGCCGGATCGTTGACCGCGGCGACCAGCAGCAGGTGCCGGGAGGTGAGCACGGGCAGCTTCGGCAGCAGCCCCTCCTCCAGCGACGCCGCGTTCAGGTCGGTCAGCAGCACCACCAGCCGCCGGGCCCGCCCCTGGGTACCCAGGACGGTCCCCACCAGGCCCGCCGGGTCGGACTCCACCAGCTCCGCCTCCAGCGGCGCCATGGCCTCCACGATCCGGCCCACCTGCTGGCCGCCCTTGCCCGAGGAGCGCACCTGCGCGCGCGTGCGCCGGTCGTAGGCCAGGAAGTCCACCCGGTCGCCCGCCCTGCCCGCCAGCGCCGCGAGCAGCAGCGCCGCGTCCATGGCGTGGTCCAGGCGCGGGGTGTCGCCCACCCGCCCGGCCGACGTGCGCCCGGTGTCCAGCACGATGAGGATGCGCCGGTCCCTCTCGGGCCGCCACGTCCGCACCACCACGCCGTCGCCGCGGGCCGTGGCCCGCCAGTCGATCGACCTCACGTCGTCGCCGGGCACGTAGTCGCGCAGCGAGTCGAACTCGCTGCCCTGCCCGCGGACCATCGCCGTGTGCTGGCCCTCCAGCTCGCGCAGCCGGGACAGCTTGCCCGGCAGGTGGCGCCTGCTGTGGAAGGGCGGCAGCGTGCGCACGGTCCACGGCGCGGGCAGCGTCCGCTGCCTGCCCGCCAACCCCAGCGGTCCCAGACTGCGCACGGTCACGCCCGCGGCCCGGGCGTCGCCGCGCCGCGTCGGGGTCAGGACGGTCGTCACCCGGCGCCGCTCCCCGGAGGGCACGCGCAGCGGCTGGCTGCGCGGCGCCGCGTGCGCGCTCGGCGGCCAGGCGTCGCGCACCGATCCCCGCAGCCCCCGCCGCGTGGGGTTGGCGACGGTCACGTACACCGTCGCCGAGTCGCCCAGGCGCAGCGACGTGTCGCCCTCCCGGGACAGCAGCATCGCCCGGGGGCTGACCGCCAGCACGATATCCAGGGCCAGCAGCACCACCAGCACGCCCAGGGCCACGGCCGCGGCCCCGGCGCCGATCAGACCGGACAGCGCCACCGCGACCGTGGCCGCCAGTGCCAGCAGCACCGCCCGGCCGGTGACCACCATCAGCGCGGCACCGGGACGGAGGCGAGCACACCGTCCAGGATTCCGTCGGTGGTCGCCCCCTCCAGCTCGGCCTCGGGGCGCAGCGCGATCCGGTGCCGCAGCGTGCCCTTGGCCAGCGCCTTCACGTCGTCGGGGGTGACGTAGTCGCGGCCCGACAGCCACGACCACGCCCGGCTGGTGCGCAGCAGCGCCGTGGCGCCGCGCGGGGACGCGCCCAGCTGGAGCGACGGCGACTGCCGGGTGGCCCGGCACAGGTCCACGATGTAGCCCAGCACCTCGGGCGCCACCCGCACCCGCTCCACGGCCAGCCGGGCAGCGCGCAGCTCCGCCGCGCCCGCCACCGCGGTCACCCCGGCCGCGGCCAGGTCGCCCGGGTCGAAACCGGCCGCGTGGCGGCCCAGCATCTCCACCTCGGCCGCCCGCTCGGGCAGCGGGACGGTCACCTTGAGCAGGAACCGGTCCAGCTGGGCCTCGGGCAGCGGGTAGGTGCCCTCGTACTCCACCGGGTTCTGGGTGGCGGCCACCATGAACGGTTCGGGCAGCGCGGACGGCCTGCCCTCCACGGTCACCTGGCGCTCCTCCATCGCCTCCAGCAGCGACGCCTGGGTCTTGGGCGGGGTCCGGTTGATCTCGTCCGCGAGCAGCAGGTTGGTGAAGACCGGCCCCTCCATGAACTCGAACTTCGCGGTGTGCTGGTCGTAGACCAGCGAGCCCGTCACGTCGCCCGGCATCAGGTCCGGGGTGAACTGCACCCGCTTGTGGTCCAGGGACAGCGCCGCCGCGAGGGTGCGCACCAGCAGCGTCTTGGCGACGCCGGGCACGCCCTCCATCAGCACGTGGCCGCGGCACAGCAGCGCCACGACCATCGCGGTCACCGTCTCGTCCTGGCCCACGACCGCCTTGGCCACCTCGCGGCGCAGGGCGACCAGGGCCGCGCGCGCCTCGTCGGCTGATGGCAGTGCCTCGGGTGTGAAGGCGCTCACGTGCCGTCTACCTCTCTCGATACCTCAGTGGTCGGTCGCTGGTCCCGGCGGCTCGGGGTCACCGGAGCCTCCGGGCGCGCTCGTCGAGTTCGTCGGCGAGCCTGACCAGCATGTCGTCGTCGCCCGCGTACGGGTCGGGGTGCCCGGGGTAGAGCAGGGCCCGCAGACGGGCGGGGTCGTCGTCGGTCCGCGAGGCGACCGCCGCCACGACCGCGTCGGGCGCGGCGTCCGCGCCCAGCCCGAGTTTGGGCGCGACCCGGTCCAGGAACCCCGACCGCAGCGCGGCCGCGGCCCGGTCCCGGGCCCTGCGCGACCGGTACAGCCCCGCGCGTCCCTCGGTGGTCTCCGAGGCGCGCACCACCACGGGCAGCGACTCGGGCACCAGGGCGCCCATCCGGCGCCCCCGCCACAGGGCGAGCAGCGCCAGCGCGGCCACCAGCGGGACCAGGGACCAGCGCAGGCCCAGCGGCAGCAGCTGCCACAGGCCGGAGCCGCCCTCCTGCTGGGGCGGGTCGGGGCGCAGCCACACCACGTCCTCGGCGGCCAGGAGGTTCATCGCCAGCGCGGCGTTGCCCCCGGCGGAGAGCGCGGTGTTGGTCAGCGGCCTGCCGGTGCCCAGCACGGTCGTGGTGTTCCCGTCCTGCCCCACCCGGACCAGGGCGTCGCCGCTGCCGCCCGGGTAGCAGCCCACGGCGTCCGTTCCGGACCCGGCCGTGTACAGCTCACCGGCGACGTAGGCCTCGCCCGCGGCCTCGGCGGCCGACAGCCCGCACTCGGGGGCGTAGGGGGTCTCCGGGACGGGGAACCCCTCGGGCTCCTCCCGGCCGGTCATCGTCACCCCGGGGGCGAACGCCTCCAGGGACCGCGTGGACGGCCGCACCAGGACGGTGTCCACGTCGAGCGCGGCCAGGGACTCCAGCTCCTCGGGGAGCAACCTGTGGTCCAGGAAGACCGCGAGCACGGTGTCGCCCCCGGCGTCGGCCACGGCCTCCTCGGCGGCGGCGGAGGAGCGCACCACGTGCACGTCGCGGTCCTCCTCCAGCACGTTCACCAGGGCCCGCGTTCCGTCCGGGGCGATGGAACCGGGCTCCAGGTGACCGGTGGGGAACTGCTCGCTGCCCAGCGACAGCAGCACCGAGACCGTGACGAGCGCGGTCACCACGGCGGCCGGGACCCGGACCGAACGCCACACCCGCAGGGCGCGCGAGCCCTCCCGGGACGGCGCGGGGCCGGTGCCGCGCGGGGGAGCGGCGGCCGTCATCGGCCCACCTCCCCGGCGGGCCGGGCGGCCCTGAGCCGCGTGTCCAGCTCGCGCAGGAGGCGCGCGGAGTCGGCGGTCGCCGGGCGGTCGCCGTAGGCCACGTCGTTGAAGATCCGCGCGCCCTCGCCCAGCCCCTCGGCCTCAGCGGTCAGCACGGCGGAGGCCTCCGCGGCCAGCTCGGTCGCGGTGCGCCCCGCGCGCGGCGTGATGATCGCCCGCTCCTCCAGGTCCACGCTTATGGCCCTCAGCCTCTCCGTGACGGCGGCGGCGAACTCACCGGCGCTCTCGTGCCGGTCGGCGGCGGCCCGGTGGTCGGTGGCCGACATCGGCGTGCCCTCGTGCACGGGCGCGCCCGCGCGGCGGCCCCGGGTCGGGCGCAGCCAGAGGATCAGCCAGACCACCAGGACCGCGACGACCACCAGCAGCGGTCCGAGGATCGTCCAGCCGCCGAGGACGCCCGGCGCGTCGGAGGCCAGGCCCGCGATGAGTTCCTGCAGCCAGGAGACGAAGCGGTCCCACAGGGAGGGCTCCTGTTCCCCGTACAGGGGGTCGCTCAGCTCCTCGACGGCGCGACGCTGGCCCTCCTCGCGGGTCACCTCCCCGACGGCGGGTGCCCTCACGTCCGCGGTTCCGGCAGGTAGATCTCCGGGCCCGCCTCGTAGCCCGCCTGGGCCGCGTTGTGCAGCTTCAGGTCCAGGCCCTCGCTGCGCATCCGCGCGTCCACGTAGAGCAGGGTGGCCACGCCCACGGTGAAGGGCGTGGTGAGCGCGTAGACCACGACGTTGCCCACGTACATGACGGCGCCCGCCACGACGGCGGCCCAGGCCTCACCGGGGGCGACGAACGTGGGGATCACCGAGACGATGCCGAAGGGCGTGCTCAGCAGGCCGCTCACGAGGAACATGAGGACGAAGGCCAGCAGTGAGATGCCGAAGGTCCGCCACCACCTGCCCTGGGTCAGCCGCCAGGAGCGGGCGAGGGCCGTGCCCACGCCGAGGCGTTCGAGCACCACGATCGGCATGGCGAAGTAGATGCGGATGTAGATCCAGGCGGCCAGCGCGGTGGCGCCGAGTCCCAGCAACAGCGCGGCGACGGCGATGACGACCCCGGCGGCCTGATCGCCCGAGACACCCACGAAGACGCCCAGGACCAGGCCGAGGACCACCACCAGAATGATGACGAAGGAGGCGATGAAGAGGTACAGCAGCTTCAGGACCGCCAGGCCGATGACACCCCAGATGCGGCCCTTCACGGCGTCCCAGGCCTGCCGCGGGCTGAGCTTGTGGCCCAGGACCGCCATGCCGACCACGGCCGTGAGAAGGCCGGTGACCAGGATGATCCCGGCCTGGGTCAGCAGGCCGCCGCCGTACGCGGCGGCGAGGGACCAGCCGCTGAACGGGAACGGGTCGTTGGGGTCGACGGACGCGGGGTCGGACATCACCTGGTCCATGAAGGCCCCGTAGTCGGACATGTATCCGCTGAGCCCGACCGAGCTGATGATGCTCGCGACCGCCATGACGATCAGCGCGAGCCCGACGGTGGTCTTGGGGTTGTTGCGGATGAGGCTGAACGCGCCGTTGAGGATGTCCCCGAGCGTCATCGGCCGCAGCGCGACCACACCGGGCTTGAGCGCGCGCGGCTGCCCGTACGGGGACTGTTGGCCGTATCCGGCCGCCGCTCCGTATCCGGGCTGTCCGTAACCGGGCTGCTGACCGTACTGTCCG
The DNA here is from genome assembly GCA_000340945.1 of Nocardiopsis synnemataformans DSM 44143. Taxonomy (GTDB): domain Bacteria; phylum Actinomycetota; class Actinomycetes; order Streptosporangiales; family Streptosporangiaceae; genus Nocardiopsis; species Nocardiopsis synnemataformans. The sequence goes on from ANAW01000076.1 coordinate 36,775, forward strand.
TAGCCCGGCGGCTGGCCGTACCCGGACTGCTGCCACTGCGCCTGCTGGCCGTGTCCGTACTGGCCGTGACCCGGCTGCTGGCCGTACGCGGGCTGCTGGCCGTACCCGCCGCCCTGGGACGGCTGCTGGCCGGAGGCGTACTGGCCGTACTGGCCGTATCCGGGCTGCTGTCCGGGGGGCGTCTGCCCGCCGTCGGCTCCCTGCTGGCCGGGGCTTTGCCCCGGAGCGGGTGTCTGTCCGTAACCCTGCTGCTCGTACCCGGGAGTCTGCTCGGGAGGGGCGAAGCTCGGCTGCCCCTGCGGCGCCTGCCCGGCGGGCGCGGAGCCCGGCTGTCCGCCGGAGGGCGTGGAGGAGTCGGAGGACGGGCCCTCCTGACCGGGGGCGGCCCACCCGCCGGACGCGGGCGGGGGAGCGGCCTCGGGAGCCCCGCCGCCGTCCGGTCCGCCCGGGGGGTTCCCCGACGTGTCCCGGTGGTCGTCCTCCTGGGTCATCTGCCCCGCCCTCCATGGGGTTCGGTTACGCTGCGCGAGCGCGCTTCCGCGGTTTTCGGCCTCTGGGAAACCAACCTACCCGCCGGTTCCACCGGTGCCCGCGATGTTCGGGCGTATGCAGGCGCAACCGACCCACTTCATTCCTTTTGTATGCTTTCTGTTACCAACCGGCCCAGTCGCGAAGGTTCGCGTGCCAGGTCACCAGGGTCGACGCGCCGCAGGCCGAAACGGTTCCCGCGGACCGAAAAACACCGACCACTCTCCCGATCCCGCCCGAAGGTGGCAAGGTGGGGGGAGGACGAAGCAGTTTCTTGCGTCTCGGGGCGCACCGAACGTTTATGCCGCTTGAGTGTTTCCAGAGAGAGGAGTAGGCGCCGCCGTACCCGCTTCCCCGCGGGTCCGACGCCCGGCGCCGGACGCACCGATGAAGGGACGTGTACTGGTTGTCGACGACGACCTCGCCCTCGCTGAGATGCTGGGCATCGTTCTGCGCGGCGAGGGGTTCGAGCCCTCGTTCGTGCATGACGGCGACAAGGCGATGGAGGCCTTCCGCGAGACCAAGCCCGACCTGGTCCTCCTCGACCTGATGCTCCCCGGCGCCGACGGGATCGACGTCTGCCGTCAGATCCGCGCCGAGTCCGGCGTGCCCATCGTGATGCTCACCGCCAAGAGCGACACCATCGACATCGTCCTCGGGCTGGAGTCGGGCGCCGACGACTACATCGTCAAGCCCTTCAAGCCCAAGGAGCTCGTGGCCCGCGTCCGCGTGCGCCTGCGCCGCACCGAGGAGCCCGCGCCCGAGGTGCTCCAGATCGGGGACATCACCATCGACGTCGCCGGGCACGCGGTGCGCCGCGACGGCGAGCAGATCAGCCTCACCCCGCTGGAGTTCGACCTCCTGGTCGCCCTGGCCCGCAAGCCGCGCCAGGTCTTCACCCGCGAGGTGCTGCTGGAGCAGGTCTGGGGCTACCGGCACGCCGCCGACACCCGCCTGGTCAACGTCCACGTGCAGCGCCTGCGCGCCAAGATCGAGAAGGACCCGGAGCACCCCGAGGTCGTCGTGACCGTCCGCGGCGTCGGCTACAAGGCCGGAACCGCCTGATCCCCCCGAGCCGCACATGACCGCAGCCACACCAGAGGAGGAGCGGGGGACCGCCTCCGACACGCAGACCCCGCCCTCCGGCCCGCCCGCGACCGGAGGGCGCTGGCGCGACGGCGGCACGGGGCTCACCCGCTCCTACGCGCTCGCCCAGCGCGCCGCCCGCGCCCTGGTACGCGGCGTCCACAGCAACTGGCGCCGCTCACTGCACCTGCGGGTCATCTCCACCACCCTGGTGCTGTCCCTGGTGGTGATGGCGGGCCTGGGGTACGTGCTCATCTCCCAGGTGCGCGGCGGCCTGCTCGACGCCAAGATCTCCACGGCCGTCACCGACCACCGCGCCGGGCTCAACTACGCGTCGGCCGAGCTCCAGGAGAACGAGGCCGGCGACCGCAACCGGCTCATGTACAACCTCGCCAACGAGCTCACCAGCCGCAGCGGCGACACCGGGCTGTACAGCGTGGTCATCCTGCCCTCGGTGGGCGGCGAGGTCGGCTGGGCCACCGGCGAGGGCAGCGTCCCGCAGCGCCTCATCAACCAGGTCCACGAGTCCGAGGTGGACGAGCAGCAGTACCACACGTACACGCGCATCACCACCGACCAGGGCGAGGAGCCCGCGCTGGTGGTCGGCGCGCAGCTCACGCGCGCCTACGAGCTGTACTACATCTTCCCGCTCCAGCACGAGCAGCAGATCCTCGACCTCGTCCAGGGCACGGTCGGCCTGGTGGGCGTGCTGCTGGTCATCCTCCTGGGCCTGATCGCCTTCGTCATCACCCGGCAGGTGGTCAGCCCGGTCCGCTCGGCCGCCCAGTCCGCCGAACGCCTCTCCTCGGGCGTCCTCACCGAACGCATGGCCGTGCACGGCGAGGACGACCTCGCCCGGCTGGCCCTGTCCTTCAACGACATGGCGGGCAACCTCCAGGAGAAGATCCAGGAGCTGGAGGAGCTGTCCAAGCTCCAGCGCCAGTTCGTCTCCGACGTCTCCCACGAGCTGCGCACCCCGCTGACCACCATCAAGATGGCCGGGGACGTGCTCTTCGACGAGCGCGAGGAGCTCGAACCCACCATGCGCCGCTCGGTGGAGCTGTTGCAGAGCCAGGTGGAGCGGTTCGAGGAACTGCTCTCCGACCTGCTGGAGATCAGCCGCCACGACGCCGGAGCCGCCACCCTGGGCACCGAGACGCTCGACATCCGCGACGCCGTGATGAAGGCCGTCGGCGACGCCGAGCAGATCGCCGAGCGGCGCGGCATCAAGGTCGTGCTGCGCCTGCCCACCGAACCCTGCACCGCCGAGTACGACGGCCGCCGCATCAACCGCATCCTGCGCAACCTGGTGGTCAACGCCATCGAGCACAGCGAGGGCCGCGACGTGGTGGTCACCGCCGCGTGCGACCGCGACGCGGTCGCCGTGGCCGTGCGCGACTACGGGGTGGGCCTCAAGGAGGGGGAGGAGCACCTGTGCTTCGACCGCTTCTGGCGCGCCGACCCGGCCCGGGTGCGCACCACCGGCGGCACCGGCCTGGGGCTTTCCATCGCCAAGGAGGACGCCACCCTGCACGGCGGCTGGCTCCAGGCGTGGGGACAGCCCGGCCAGGGCTCCCAGTTCCGCCTGTCCCTGCCGCGCCGCTCCGGCAGCGAGCTGCGCGGCTCCCCCCTGCCGCTGGTGCCGCCGGAGTTCGCGCTGGGCCGCACCTACACCTCGTTCGCCGACAAGGCCGACAAGGTAGACAAGGGTGAGAACGGCAACGGCGCCGTCCGCGCCGAGAAGGTTCCGGCCAGGAACGGCGCGGACGCCGCGGACGAGGGCGCGGCGGCAGTTCGCGCCGAGCAGCGCGAGGGTGAGGAGAGGCTGTCATGAGCGCACCGCACCGGTTCGGCCGGAGTGTCCGCGTCTGCCTGGCCGCGGCCCTGGCGTGCGTGTCCATGGCGGCCTGTGCGACCGTTCCCACCACCGGCCCGGTCGTGGCCAGCGACGGCAACGAGTCCGAGGGCGACCCCTACGGCGGCTACGTGCGCCTGCTGCCCGCCGGACCCCAGGAGGGCGTGGCGCCGGAGGGCCTGGTCAGCGACTTCCTCAAGGACATGGGCAGCTTCGAGCAGGACTACGAGGCCGCCCGCAGCTACATGCTGTCGAGCACGGACGAGTCGTGGAGCCCGGACGGGACGGTCAAGGTCTTCCCCGGCCACGACACCGTCGACCTCGACACCGAGATCAGCGGCGACGGGCTCACCGCCACCGTGCGGATGCGCAGCTCACTGGTGGCCACGATCGACGAGGACGGCAGGTACGTCTCCGGCGACTCCGGCCGCCTGCTCGACGAGACCTTCGTCCTGGCCCGGCAGGACGGCGACCCCGAGGGCGAGTGGCGCATCCAGAGCCTGCCCGACGAGCTCGTCCTCAGCCAGCTCGACGTGGAACGCACCCACCGCCCGTTCAACCTGTACTACTTCAACCCCGACGAGAACGCCCTGGTCCCGGACCCGGTCTACCTGCCGGTCAGCAACGACGAGCTCACCAGGCGCCTGTTGCACAGGCTCATCGAGGGCCCCAGCGCCTGGCTGGACCCCTCCGTGCACTCCTCCTTCCCCGAGGAGGCCGCTCCCGAGGTGGAGGTGGACGAGGACCGGGTGACCGTCAGCGTGACCGACCCCGGCCAGGCCGACGAGTTCGGCATGGGCGCCCAGATCGCCTGGACCCTGCGCCAGCTGCCGGAGATCCAGGAGTTCACGCTGCGGGTGAACGGCAACGAGGTGGACTTTCCCGGGGCCGAGGGCGAGAGCGCCGACCGGCCGCGCCCGGGCAGCACCTACTGGTCGGAGGTCAGCCCCGGCGCGACCTCGCCCGGCGTCCACGTCTACTACTCCCACGAGGGCCAGCTGTGGTCGGCCTCGGACTGGGACACCGACACCTTCGGCAGCGGCGAGCCGGTGCCCGGCCCCCTGGGGTCGGGCGAGGTCTCCCTGGAGAGGTTCGCGGTGTCGCTGGACGAGCAGACCATCGCCGGGGTCACCACGGGCGGCCGCGAGGTCGTCACGAGCGAGGCCGCCCCGGGCGCCGCCGTCCGGGAGGTCCTGGCCGACGGGGTCTTCACCGAGCTGTCCTGGGACGTCAACGGCGACCTGTGGGTGGTCGAGGAGGTCCGCGAGGAGGACGGGGAGGACGGCGATGAGGCGCGGGAGGACTCCGACGCCGAGAGCCCGAACCTCAACGGCCCGCCGCCGTCCCCGGGCCCGACGGACCTGTGGCTGCTGCGCGAGGGCCACGAGGTGGTCCGCGTGGACGTGTCCGACCTGCGCGACAGGCCGCTGGTGCAGTTCCAGATCTCCCGGGACGGCACCCGCGCCGCGGTGGTGACCGAGGTGGACGGGCGCCGCTCGCTCCAGGTGGGCCGCGTGGTTGAGGACGCCGACGGGCAGGTCTCCGTGGAGTCGTTCGTGACCCTGGCCCGCGAGCTGGAGGACGTCACCGACATCTCCTGGCGCTCGGGCGACCAGCTGGTCGTGCTCGGCACCCGCGAGGGCGGTACGAGCCAGGCCCTCCTGGTGTCGCTGGACGGCGGCACGCCGCCCGCCAGCGCCGGGACCCCCGTCGCGAGCATGGTGACCGTCTCAGGCGCCCCTGGCCAGCCCCTGGTGGCCGGTTCGGACGACGGCAACATCTGGGTGTCCAGTGACCCGCTCAACTGGCAGAGCGTCGTGGAGGGCGGCTCGCCCGCCTTCCCGGGCTGAGGCCCCCGGGCGTGCGGTCGGGCTCCGGCCGCACGCCCGGGACGAAACCGGGATGCGTCCGGCGCGGGGGCCTGGAAGGGTGGCGCCATGGACGACCTGACGCGGCTGGGCACCCCGGTCGACGCACGCCCCCACCTCGCCGGGGAGCGGGAGGACCTGCTCGCGCTCCTGCGCGGCCTCACCCCCGACGAGTGGCAGGCCGAGGCCGTGACCGGATGGAGCGCGCGCGACGTGGCCGCCCACCTGCTCGGCGACGACTACTGGCGCATCGCGGGGATGCGCGACCGCTACCGGGCGGCCCCGGCACCGGCGCCCGGGGAGCCGCTGGCGGCGTTCGTCCACCGCAACAACCGGGAGTGGGTGCGGGCCACCGCCAGGATCAGCCCGCAGGCGCTGGTCCAGACGCTGGAGATGACCGGGCGCGAGCTGGTGGGACTCTGGCGCTCGCTGGACCCGCACGCCCCGGGCGTCGCCGTCTCCTGGGCGGGCGCCGACCCGGCGCCGGCCTGGCTGGACTGCGCCCGCGAACTCACCGAGCACTGGGCCCACCGGCAGCAGATCCGGCACGCGGCCGGACGGGCCACCGACCCCGGGCCCGCGGGCTCCCTGGTGCTGGACACCTTCATGCGCGCGCTGCCGCACACCCTGCGCGACACCCCGGCGCGGACCGGAACGCGGGTGAGCGTGGCCGTGGACGGCCCGGAGGGCGGTGAGTGGACCGTCACCCGCACCGGGACCGGCTGGTCGCTGGCCCCGGCCGGAGCGGGCGGCTCCGGCGCGCCCGCGGCGGTCGTGCGGTGGGACTTCGAGACCGCCTGGCGGCTGTGCGTGCGGGGGATCGAACCCGAGGAGGCCGAGGCGAGGGGAGACCTCTCGGGCGACCCCGCCCTGGCCCGGGCCTGCTGCCGGATCGTGTCGATCATCCGCTGACCGCGCGGACCGGCCCAGCCAGTCGTCGCCGGTCCGCGCTCCGACCGGCCCCGCAGGGCAGGACCGACGCACCGGCAGGTCGGTGTGCCGTGCGACTCCGCGCCTGGAGGGGGCTCCTCACGCACCGCCTCCGGGCTCCGGGTGATCGAGCTTCCGCAACCGTCGGCACGGACACGACGCAGACGGGAACCGGAGCCGGAGCCGAAACCGGAGCCGGTGCGGAGCGCGAAGGCCTCCGAGCGCGCCGTCCACGGGTTCGGCGTTGTCCACAGGTTCGAGAAGGGGCTGGCGGGAGCCGGTCCGGGCGCTGAACCTTGAGGTATGGACGATCGGACACATCCCACGGGCGTGCTGCGGTGGATACTCGGCGCGCTGCTCGACCTGCTCCTGCCGCAGCCCTGCGCGGCGTGCGCGGGCCCCTCGGGGCCGCTGTGCGCGGACTGCCTCACCGCGCTGCGGCGCCGCCCCCACCGGTGCGCGCCCAGGCCGGGCTGCCCGCCCGTCTGGGCGGCCGGTCCCTACGCCGGGCGCCACCGCCGGGTGCTGCTCACCTACAAGGAGGGCGGCGCGGACGCCCTGGCCGCGCCCCTGGGCGGGTGGCTGACCGCCGCCTACGCCGCGTCCGGCCTGGCCCGCCCGGACACCCTGCTCGTCCCCGTCCCCGGGCGCGGCCCCCCGGGAGACCCCGGGGCGCCGGTCACCCGGCTGGCGCGCGCCTGCCTGGCGGAGGCGGGCGGCGCTGGCGCCGGGAGGGTGGCGCCCCTGCTGCGCTACCGGGGCCGTCCCCGGCGCCAGGCCGGTCTGGGACGGGCCGAGCGCCTGGCCAACCGGGCGGGCACCCTCGTCGCGGACCGTCCGTTCCCCCGCGTCCCCGGTGCGCTGCCCGGTGCGGTGCCCGGCACGGGGGCCGGGGGAGCCGCGGTCGTGGTGGACGACGTCCTCACCACGGGCGCCACGGTGGCCGAGGCGACCCGCGCCCTGCGGGCCCGCGGGATCCCCGTGGCGGGCGCGGTGGTCCTCCTCGAACGCCTGCCCGGCGTTGTGGGCGGTCCTTCGGGCGAGGAGGAGGCGGACGGTGCAAGAAGGTTTTACGAACCCTCGTGAACAGGTGAAAAGTCCATGTACGAAGGCGTTTGAGGCAGTTACCGATGAGTTGGGAGGGTGGCCGCTACCTGACATCCTCGCCAGGACAGGTTACGGTCACGGTATGGCACCCGTCCGGGTCCGTGGTTGCGTCGGAGACTGTGAGCTCCCGGGAACACCGGGGCGCCACTCCGGCAAGCCGATGCCAGGCGCAGGCGAAACGGCCCACGTAAGGCGACTTTTCGTCGACCGATCACGGTGCGCCTTAGAGGTAAGCCCTGCCCCGCGGAGGGTCCAGATGTCCCTCATGACAGGGAGAAGAGCAGTAGTCGCGGACAAGAGCGGCGACACTCTCAGCAGGCGGATGTGGGGACGAAGACCAGGTCGGCCGGACGGGTGGCATCCCATCGTCCGGGGGTTCGCCAACGGCGAACCCCCGGCGGCGATCCCCTCGCGTCCTCGCCGGGCCCGTCCCGTCGTGGCCTCGGACAACCCGCCGGTTCTCGAAGGGTGCCCTGTCCCACCCGTCCCGGTAATCCTTTCCTCCATCACGGTGGTCCTCACCAATCGAGTCCGCGGTGCGCGTGATGAGGCCCCCGCAGGTGGGTATACGCATCTCCAACCGAGCCGTGCCCCCCACAGGACAGGGGCACCAGCGGAAGGGGGCTAGCGAGCGACACCCCTCCCGCCCCCCTGATGGCGGAAGGGACGCAGAGCCAGCCTGGCCGTCGTCTTCCGACGGCCACGCGATGAAGGGGGTCCTATGGACATCATCGTCAAGGGTCGACGCACCGGTGTGAGTGAGAAGTTCCGTCAGCACGTCGACAACAAGCTCGACAGGCTCTCCAAGTGGGAGAAGAAGGGCATGACCGTCGACGTGGAGGTGTCCACAGAGCGCAACCCCAAGCTCGCCGACGTCTGCGAGCGGGTTGAGCTGACCATCCGGACCAACGGTCCGGTCATTCGCAGCGAGGCCGCCGCCTCGGACCGGTACGGCGCCCTCGACCTCGCCCTCGACAAGATCGAGGCCCGCCTGCGCAAGTCCGCGGACCGGCGCAAGGTCCACCGGGGCAACCACGCCCCCGTCTCCGTCGCGTCAGCCACCGCCGACCTTCCCGGAGACCTGCCCTCGTCCACCACCACCGCCACCGCGACGCAGGCTCCCCCCGTCCAGCGTCGCGGCGACGATGAGGACGTCAACGGCGCGGAGGTGGACGGGAGGTTCTCCGACGAGTTCGTCGAGCTCGACACCCAGGGAGACGTCCCCGTCGTCGTCCGGGAGAAGTTCCACCGGGCCAAGCCCATGAGCATCGACCAGGCGCTCATGGAGATGGAACTCGTGGGCCACGACTTCTACCTCTTCCACGACGAGGTCAAGGACGCACCGAGCGTCGTCTATCGGCGCAAGGGCTTCAACTACGGCGTCCTCCGACTGGTCGACTAGACGTCCGCCACCGCCCTCGACGGATCCCCCAGCACACGAAGCCGCGGCGGGTCCGCTCGGACCCGCCGCGGCGGTGCGCGCTCTCCCTCCGTGCCCCGGCCCGACGCCCGGCCTCCGTCCCCGGCCGGGCGGGCCGCGGGCCGACGCCTACTCGGGCCGGTGCTCGCTCTCCTCCTGCTTGATCCGGTGCAGCGGGGTGTCGTGCGGCTCCTCGGCCTCCGCCCGGGGCGTGTCGAGGACGACGTCGCTCATCAGATCGAAGACCAGGGCCACGACGGCCGCCGCCACCAGCAGGACCGCGGCGATCACCAGCAGGATCACGGACATCCCCATGGCGACGCCCACCCCGCCCACGACGAACCCGGCGCACGCGAGCAGGACCGCCGCCCACGACGACACGCGCCCGCGATGACTGTTGCTCGGGGCCAGACTGCCGCCCTGGTGCTGGAAACCCCGGATGCGCCCGAAACGGCTGTCGCCGTCGGGATGCTCCTTCTCCCAGGCCAGCGCGGGGTCGTCGGCCACCGGGTCGCGCCGCAGGACGGGCGACTCCCCGACGATCTCCTTGGCCACGTCGTCGGGAGAACGCGGGGAGGGCGCCGACAGGTTCCTCGCCTCGCGGCCCTTGCCGTCCCGGGTCCCGCGGTCCTTCTTGTCTCGGTTCGTTCGCATGGTGATCCCCCCTGGGAACACGTTCGCGTCCGGTCCGTCCGCGGCCGTCCGGCCGCGGTGAGACCTCCTATGACGTGCCTACCCACGAAAGCCGGGAGCCATCGGCGCCCACGCGAAAAGCGTGGGAAGCGGTCGGCGCACGTGAGCGGCGCCCCGCCCGCGCCGGTACCCGGTCCCCCCTGGTACCGGGGCGTCGCGAAAAACCTTCCGGCCCCTCTGTCAGGTCTGTGACATGCGGGAACATATCGGTTGGTTTTCTTCGTTGCGCACAGGGAAACGTGCGGTCGGACCGCTCCACCTGAGAGGGTGGGCGTAGGGTTCGTGTCCTCTAGGATGTAGGGCCGAGGGCCCAGGAACCCCCCGCCGTCCTCCGCGGCCACGGGAAAGCGGTCAGCGGGCCTAGATCTGAACTCCACGTGGGTGGAGCCAACCGCGATCTGCGAGGAGCGCATAGGAAGTGCCAGGGATACTCGACAAGCTCCTGCGCGCGGGTGAGGGAAAGATCCTGCGCCGACTCAACAAACTGAAGGACCAGGTCAACTCGCTCGAGGAAGACTACGTCGACCTCACCGACGAGGAGCTGCGCGACCTCACCGGCGAGTACAAGGAGCGCTACGAGGACGGGGAGTCCCTGGACGACCTGCTCCCCGAGGCCTTCGCCACCGTCCGGGAGGCGGCCAAGCGCACCCTGGGCCAGCGCCACTTCGACGTCCAGATCATGGGCGGCGCCGCGCTGCACCTCGGCAACATCGCCGAGATGAAGACCGGTGAGGGCAAGACCCTGACCGGCACCCTCGCGGTCTACCTCAACGCGCTCGCGGGCAAGGGCGTCCACGTCATCACGACCAACGACTACCTGGCCAAGCGCGACGCCCAGAACATGGGCCGCATCTACCACTTCCTCGGCCTCGAGGTCGGCGTCGTCGGACCCCAGATGACCGCGGCGGACCGCCGCAACGCCTACAAGGCCGACATCACCTACGGTACGAACAACGAGTTCGGCTTCGACTACCTGCGCGACAACATGGCGCTCTCGCTCAAGGACACCGTCCAGCGCGAGCACTACTTCGCCCTGGTCGACGAGGTCGACTCCATCCTCATCGACGAGGCCCGCACCCCGCTGATCATCAGCGGCCCCTCGGAGCAGAACTCCCGCTGGTACGCCGAGTTCGCCAAGATCGCCCCGCGCCTCAAGCGCGAGGAGGACTACGAGGTCGACGAGAAGAAGCGCACCGTCGGCATCACCGAGTCCGGCGTGGCCAAGGTTGAGGACTGGCTGGGCATCGACAACCTCTACGAGGCCGTCAACACCCCGCTCATCAGCTTCCTCAACAACTCGCTCAAGGCCAAGGAGCTGTACAAGCGGGACAAGGAGTACATCGTCAAGGACGGTGAGGTCCTCATCGTCGACGAGTTCACCGGCCGCGTCCTGGCGGGCCGCCGCTACAACGAGGGCATGCACCAGGCCATCGAGGCCAAGGAGCGCGTCAAGATCAAGGACGAGAACCAGACTCTCGCCAAGGTCACCCTCCAGAACTACTTCCGCCTCTACGAGAAGCTCGCCGGCATGACCGGTACCGCCCAGACCGAGGCGGCGGAGTTCACCCAGACCTACGACGTCGGCGTGGTGCCCATCCCCACCAACAAGCCGATGATCCGCGACGACGTCAAGGACGTCGTCTACAAGCACGAGGACGCCAAGTTCCAGGCGCTCGCCGAGGACATCGCCGAGCGGAACGAGGCCGGACAGCCCGTCCTGGTCGGTACCACCAGCGTCGAGAAGTCCGAGCTGCTGTCCCGGATGCTCAAGCGCGAGGGCGTGCCCCACGAGGTCCTCAACGCCAAGAACCACGCCCGTGAGGCCGCGATCATCGCCCGCGCGGGCAAGCTCGGCGCGGTCACCGTCGCCACCAACATGGCCGGTCGCGGTACCGACATCATGCTGGGCGGCAACCCCGACTTCCTCGCCGACGAGGAGCTCCAGGGCCGCGGCCTGAGCCCGCTGGAGACCCCCGAGGAGTACGAGGCCGCCTGGCCCGAGGCGCTGGAGAAGGCCAAGGCCGACTACGAGGAGGAGCACGAGAAGGTCGTCGAGGCCGGCGGCCTGTACGTGCTCGGCACCGAGCGCCACGAGTCGCGGCGCATCGACAACCAGCTCCGCGGCCGCTCCGGCCGACAGGGCGACCCCGGCATCTCCCGCTTCTACCTGTCCCTCCAGGACGACCTGCTGCGCCTGTTCAACAGCAGCCGTCTGGAGGCGTTCATGAACCAGCTGAACATCCCGGACGACCAGCCCATCGAGTCCGGCATGGTCAGCAAGGCGATCGCCTCCGCGCAGGGCCAGGTCGAGACGCAGAACTTCGAGATCCGCAAGAACGTCCTCAAGTACGACGAGGTCCTCAACCGCCAGCGCAAGGTCATCTACGCCGAGCGCCGCAAGGTCCTGGAGGGCCAGGACCTGCGCGACCAGGTCGTCGGCATGCTGGGGGAGGTCCTGCGCGGCTACGTCGTGGAGGAGACCGCCAACGGCGACCCCAGCGACTGGGACCTCGACAAGCTCTGGCGGGCGTTCAAGCAGGTCTACCCGATCAGCGTCACCGTCGACGAGTTCATCGAGGAGAACGGCGACCTGCACACGCTGACCACCGAGGTGATCGCGGACCGCGTGGTGGAGGACGCCAACACCGCCTACGAGGCCCGCGAGGCCGAGCTGGGCGAGGAGGCCATGCGCGAGGTCGAGCGCCGGGTCATCCTCCAGGTCATGGACCGCAAGTGGCGTGAGCACCTCTACGAGATGGACTACCTCCAGGAGGGCATCGGGCTGCGCGCCATGGCGCAGCGCAACCCGCTGATCGAGTTCCAGCGCGAGGGATTCGACATGTTCCAGCAGATGCTGGAGGCCATCAAGGAGGAGTCCGTCGGCTACCTCTTCAACGTCGAGGTCCAGGTCCGCAAGAAGGAGGAGCCCGCCCTCACCGCCGCCGCCGCGGCCAAGACCGCCTCAGCGGTCGGCGGCTCCGCCAGCGCGACGGCCGTCGCGACCGCGGTGGAGGAGGACGAGGACGTCGAGGACGCCGCCTCTCCGGTGGAGGAGGCCGAGCCCGCCGAGGACGTGGTCGTCCCCGGCTTCGGCGAGGGCCAGCCCAACCGGCTCCAGTACTCCGCGCCGAGCGAGGACGGCACCGTCGAGCGCCACAGCGAGACGGCCGGCGAGTACTCCGGCACGGCGCGCAACGCGCCCTGCCCCTGCGGGTCCGGCAAGAAGTACAAGAAGTGCCACGGCGACCCGGCCGCCAAGTAGGCGGACGGTAGGCCCCGGCGACAGCCGGAGGACACGCGCGCGGGCGCGGCTCCCCCAGGGGGCCGCGCCCGCGCGCGTTCGCCGCCGCGCCGAGGACGCGTCCGGGCGGCTCCGGGACCGCCGCACGGACACGGGTACCCGGCTCAGGCGGGCAGGGGCCGCTCCCGGACGACGTGCTTCATCACCAGCGTCGAGCTCAGGTGCTGGACGCCGGGCAGCGTGGCCAGCGCCTCGTCGTAGAGCACACGGAAGGCGGCCAGGTCGGCGCTGACCACGCGCAGCAGGTAGTCGGGGTCGCCGAACAGGCGCTCGGCCTGGACGACCTGGGGGACGGCCTCGACCGCCCGCTCGAAGGCCGCGACGGTGTCCCGGTCCTCCTGGCGCATGGTGACGAAGACCAGCGCCTGGAAGCCCAGCCCCACCGCCTCGGCGTCCACGACCGCGCGGTACCCGCTGACCACCCCGGCGCGTTCGAGTTCGCGCAGTCTGCGGTGGCACGGGGAGACGCTGAGCCCGACCCGGTGGGCCAGTTCGGTGATGCTCAGGCGGCCGTCCTCCTGGAGCTCCGCAAGAATCTTCCGGTCGACGTTGTCCATGGAGGAGATTCTTCCACCAAAAGCGGTTTCGACCGCAAGAAGTGGAACCATTTTTGGGCGTTTTATGGCTACTCTTCCCCTTTGAACAGGTGTTTCGAGGAGAGGGGTGTCCGTGGAACCGGCTTCGGTCGCGGCGTTCTGGACGGTGTCCGTCCTGCTGATCCTGGTGCCGGGGGCGGACTGGGCCTACACCATCTCCGCCGGGCTGCGGGACCGCTCGGTGCTCCCGGCGGTGTCCGGGCTGCTGCTGGGCTACGTCGCCCTCACCGGGGTCGTGGCAGGCGGGGTCGCGGCGCTCGTGACCGGCACACCGGCCGTGCTCACCGGCCTGACCGTCGCGGGCGCCGCCTACCTGGTGTGGCTCGGAGGGGCCACCCTGGCGCGTCCGGCGGTGCCCGGAACGGGCGGCGCCGCGGCGCCCTCCTCCTGGAGCGCGCGCGTGCTGACCGGTACCGGCGTCAGCGGCCTCAACCCCAAGGCGCTGCTGCTGTTCCTGGCACTGCTGCCGCAGTTCACCGACCCCGCGGGCGGGTGGCCGATGGCCGCGCAGATCGGCGCCCTGGGTCTGGTGCACACGGTCAGCTGCGGGGCGGTCTACCTGTGCGTGGGCGTGCTCGCCCGCACGGTGCTGGGAACGCGCCCCGCCGCCGCGCGCGCCGTCAGCCGCTTCTCCGGGGCGGCCATGATCGTCATCGGCGTGGGCCTGATGGCCGAACGCCTCCTCTGAGCACGGTCACCGCCCCGCCCCGGCGCCCGGCACCCTGGACCGGTTCCCTTGGGGGCGTGCCCCTCCGGACGCTGACCCGACCGACCCGAGGGCCTGGCGGGGGAGGACGCCCTGTGGTGTCCGGGCGCGGGGCGTGCGGGCCGTTGCCGGGTCGGACCGCCCGGACCGACGCGTCTCGTCCGGGGGCAGGGCACCCCGAGGGAGGGGGACGCGAGCCCCCCTTGGTCAGCCTTTTTCCTTCAGCGTCCCAAGGGGAGCCCCGTGCCACCAGGCCGGATTCCGGCCTGTGGACAACCCCGGCGGGTCAGCCGGAGGAGCCCGTCCCGCCCTTCGGCGGACCTCCGGACTCCGGCGGGTCCTCGCCCGTGTTGGTCTCGGTGTGCACCCGCACGGTCTCGCCCTGGTCGCCCGGGTCGTCCGGGTCCTGCTCCCGGCCCGGCGTGGGCAGGTTGAGGCGGGTGATGAGCAGGTAGAAGATCCCGAAGTAGGCCGCGAAGTACACCAGGCCCAGCAACAGGATCAACCCCAGCCCCTGGGTGTTGTCCTTGGTGGCGTTCAACAGCATGTCGATCAGACCCGCCGAGAACCCGAAGCCCAACTGGGCGTCCAGCGCGTTCATCACCGCCATCGAGATGCCGGTCAGCACCACGTGCACCGCGAACAGCGCCGGGGCCACGAAGATGAACGCGAACTCCACCGGCTCGGTGATGCCCGTGACGAACGCGGTCAGCGCCGCGGGGATCATGATCGAGCCGATCTGCGTCCGCCGGGCCTTGGGCGTGGCCAGCCACATCGCCAGCGCCGCGCCGGGCAGGCCGAACATCAGCACGGGGAAGAACCCGGACAGCAGGCCTCCCGCGTCCGGGTCGCCGGCGAAGTAGCGGGTGATCTCGCCGTGCGTCACGGTGCCGTCGGGAGCGGTGTAGGTGCCCGACACGAACCAGATGAACGAGTTCACCACGTGGTGCAGGCCCAGCGGCAGCAGCAGGCGGTTGATCACCCCGTAGGCTCCGGCGCCCACCGCGCCCGCGCCGATGATGCCCTCGCCCAGGTCCTGGATCCATCCGCCCACGACCGGCCAGATCAGGCCCAGCGCCACGCCCATCAGCAGACCGGCCAGCGCCGTCACGATCGGCACGAACCTGCGCCCGCCGAAGAAGCCCAGCCAGGTCGGCAGCTTGATCCGGTGGTAGCGCTGCCACAGCAGGGCCGCCACCAGGCCCACCGCGATGCCGCCGAGCACGTCGGTCGGGTTCTTCACCGCGTGGTTGATCACCGGCATGACCGCGTTGACGGCCTCGGGATCCGTGACGGGCTGGCGGGTCACCGGGTCCACCGCCAGCGGGTACGTGGTCAGCCGCGACCCCAGGTCGCCCGCGGCGCCGTCGAAGGTCACCATCGTCCAGGTGGCCACCCGGTCGAACACCAGGTAGCCCACGACCGCGGCCAGGGCGGTCGAACCGTCGGCGCGCTTGGCGAACCCGATCGCCACACCGATCGCGAACAGCAGCGGCAGGGCCTGGAAGACCGCGTCGCCCGCCATGCCGACGGCGCCCGCGACCGGCTCCATCCAGCCCATCCCGGACAGCCCGGCCAGGCCGTCGGCGCCGAGCAGGTCGGGCTGGCCCAGACGGAGCAGGATCGCGGCGGCGGGCAGGACCGCGATGGGCATCATCAGACTGCGGCCGAGCCTCTGCAGGACGGCGAGCGTCGACGAGCCGCGCTTGGACCGGCTCCCCCCCCCCCCCCCCCGNGGGGGCTGCGACGCGGTCGGTGTCGGGGTCTGGTCCGAACTCATGGGGGGTCCTTCCTCGGACACGCGCCTCGTGGGCGCGGGACTTCAGTCGCCGTGCCGCCGGGGGTCCAGCCGGGAGTGCAGCTGGTAGCGGTCGGCTCGGTAGGTGGACAGTGCCAGTTCCACGCACTGTCCGTTGGCGAAGCTCCGGCGCTGCATCACCAGCACCGGGCTCCCAGCTGGCAGGCCGAGGAGTCGGGAGTCGGCCGAGTCGCAGATCCCGGCCTCGATGGTCTGTTCCCCGGAATCCAACAGGATGTCGAACTCGTTTTCCAGCACCTCGTAGAGAGAGCGTTCGGCGAGGTCGTAGTCCTCCAGGCCCGGGACCATGGCGGCGGGGATGTTGGAGCGCTCCACGGCCATCGGCTCGTCGTCGGCGGTGCGCATGCGCTCGATGTGGTGCACCAGGGTGCCCGGCGCGATGTCGAGCATGCGCGCGGTGTGCCCGCTCGCCGGGATGACCTGGCGGATCAGCTCGCGCGCGCCCGGCTCGAAGCCGCGTGCGCGCATGTCCTCGCTGAAGGAGGCCAGGACCAGGGACATCTCGATCTTGGGGCGGGCGATGAAGGTCCCCTTGCCGGGGACCCGGTACAGCCGCCCCTCGGCCACCAGCAGGTCGATGGTCTGGCGGACGGTCATCCGCGAGAGCCCGTAGGTGGCGCTGAGCTCGCGCTCGGAGGGGATCATGTCGTCCACGCCCAGCCCCGCCGCGGTGATCCAGTCCAGGAGCAGGTCGCGCAGTTGGCTGTACTTGGGCAGCGGGTTGCTGGGGTCGATCGACATGGAGCGGGCGGCCTTCTCGGTCGGCGGGCGGGGTTGGCGTCAGACCTTAGCGCGGACGGGGCCGTGCGTGTCCGGCGCACCCGGCCCGGGTACTTCCGGGACGATTCGGACATGACTGGTATAGTCCGGACTAGACCACAGCTCCGACCGCGTGTCAATCCACCCAAGGGCGGTTCGCACCTGTTACCAGGGCAGACCGCGGGGTCCGCCCGGGGATCCGGTCCGCCCGCGCGGCACCCCTGTCCGCCGCCCGCCAGCCGGGGCACGCGTTCCGCCGCGTCCACCGCCCGCGCCACCCACAGGAAAGGCCCTCCATGACCACCACGACGAGCGTGATGCGCTCCGAGATCGCCGAGCAGCCGGAGGCGCTGCGCCGCACCTTCGCCGAACTGCTGCCGCTGCGCCCCGAGATCGAGGCCCTGGGCCGCCGCACCAGGCACGTGCTGTTCATCGCCCGCGGCTCCTCCGACAACGCGGCGGTCTACGGCAGCTACCTCCTCCAGGCGCACACCGGCCGCCTGGCCACCCTGGGCTCGCCGTCCATCGCCACCACCTACGGCGCCCGGATCGACCTGTCCGACGTCCTGGCCGTCGCGATCTCCCAGTCCGGCAGGACCGAGGAGATCGTCGAGACCATGCGCTGGGCCGCCGACTGCGGCGCGCGCACCGTCGGCGTCACCAACGGCGCGGACTCCCCGCTGGCCAGGGAGGCCGACGTCGCCCTGGTCACCCGGGCCGGGAACGAGGTCGCGGTGCCCGCCACCAAGACCTACAGCACCCAGCTGGCCGCCCTCGCCGTCCTGGCCCTGGGCCTGGGCGCCGACCTGGACCCCGGCGACCTGACCCGGGTCTCCGACGGCATCGAGGAGACCCTCGCGGCGCCCGCGGACGCCCTGGAGGAGATCGTCGAGCGGATGGTCGCCGTGCAGGGAGCGGTCATCTCCGGCCGCGGCATGGCCTTCTCCACCGCGTTGGAGGCCGCCCTCAAGCTCAAGGAGGCCTGCTACCTCCACGCCATGGGCCTGTCCTACGCCGACCTGCTGCACGGCCCCATCGCCGTGGTGGACCCGCGCACCCCCGCACTGCTGATCGCCGCTCCCACCGGCCCGACCCTCCAGGGCACGGTCTCCCTCGCCGAGCGCGTCCGCTCCGCCGGGGCGCCGGTCTTCGGCTTCGGCGGCGGCGACGCCCTGGCCGCCGCCAGCGACGTGTCCGTCCCGGTCCCCGACGTGCCCGAGTGGGTGTCCCCGATGAACCTCATCGTCCCCGCCCAGCTGCTCACCGAGCGCCTGGCCCGCCGCCTGGGCTACGACCCGGACGTCCCGCGCGGCCTGAACAAGGTCACGCAGACCTCCTGAGCGGAGCCCAACACCCCGTCCGGACCCGAACCCTGGTGCGCGCGGTGCGCCGCCCCTAAGCTCGCCCTCAGGTTTCGGGTACACCCCGTTCCACGGCAGAACACGGAGGACACATGGCGGACAAGGCAGCGGCGATCGTCGCCGGTCTGGGCGGCGCGGACAACATCGAGGACATCGAGGCCTGCATCACCCGGCTGCGCACCGAGGTGGCCGACCCCGGTCTCGTGGACGAGAAGGCCCTCAAGGCCTCCGGCGCCCACGGCGTGCTGGTCTCGGGCAACGTCGTCCAGGTGGTGGTCGGACCCGAGGCCGACGCCCTCACCGACGACATTCGGGACCTGCTCGAATAGGCCCCGCCAGGAAGGATCAAACCCCCCAGGGAGGGAAGACATCCCCCATGTCAGACGTGATCGGTACGCTGCGCGTACTCTCCCCCGTGCCCGGAACGGCGCTGTCCCTCGAAACGGTGCCCGACCCCGTCTTCTCCCAGTCGATGGTCGGCCCCGGGGTCGCCGTCCACCCCGAGCCCGGTCAGGAGGGCGGTCAGGAGGGCGTCCAGGACGCCGTGTCCCCCATCGCGGGGACCCTGGTCAAGCTGCACCCCCACGCGTTCGTGGTGATGGCGCCCGACCACCGCCGGGGCGTGCTCGTCCACCTGGGCATCGACACCGTCCAGATGGCGGGGGAGGGGTTCACCCTGCTGGCCGCCGAGGGCGACGAGGTCGAGCCGGGCACCCCGGTGGTCCGCTGGTCGCCGGGTTCGGTGGCCGCGCAGGGGAGGCCGTCGGTGGTCCCGGTGGTCGCCCTGGACGCCTCGCCCGACGCGCTGGGCGAGGTGGTCAGCGGCTCGGTCGACCGGGGGGACGCCCTCTTCACCTGGGCTTGAAAGGCGCGCGGACGGGGCCCGTCCGCGCGCCGCTCACCGGAGCCCCGGCCGCCGCCACGCGCACCCGCGTGGCGGCGGTTCCGCGTCTCGGCCTGCCGCAACGGGTATTCTCCGGCGGCGAACCCACGATTCCGCCGGAGATGAAGCCCGCCATGAAACTGTCCGTTCCGCACGCCCTGGCCCCGGCCTGCGTGGGACTCGCACTGATCGCCACCGCATGCACCACAGAGGAGGTGGGTTCCTCGCAGGAGGACCGCGAACCCCAGCCGTCGGCCGAGGCCGAGCCCTTCGAACCCGTGCTCGCGCCCCGGATGCTGTCCGAGATGGACCTGGACGACAAGATCGGCCAGCTCCTCGTCCTGACCGCCCAGGGCACCTCGGCCGCCGAGAACGCCGCCCAGATCGAGGCCTACCGGCCCGGCGGCGTCATCTACTTCGACGCCAACCTCACCGACGCCGAGCAGATCGCCACCATGTCGGCGGGCGTGCAGGACCTCGCCGCCGAGCAGGGGCAGGGCGTCCCGCTGTTCGTCGGCATCGACCAGGAGCAGGGCCTGGTGGCCCGGCTGCCCGTGGGCACCCGCTTCCCCGACGCCATGGCCGTCGGCGCCACCCGCGACACCGAGCTGGCCGAGCTGCGCGCCTCCACCACCGCCGAGGAGCTCACAGCCCTGGGCGTCAACCTCAACTACGCGCCCGACGCCGACGTCAACACCGATCCCGCCAACCCGGTCATCGGCATCCGCTCCTTCGGCTCCGACCCCGACCTGGTCGCACAGATGGCCGTCGCCGAGTCGGGCGCCTACTCCGAAGCCGGTGTGGTGTCGGTGGTCAAGCACTTCCCCGGGCACGGCGACACCGACGTGGACAGCCACAGCGGCCTGCCCGTCATCGACATGCCGCGCGAGGAGTGGGAGGCCGAGCACCTGCCGCCGTTCCGGGCTGCCATCGACGCGGGCGTGGACGCCATCATGACCGCCCACGTGCTGATGCCGCAGCTGGACGGGAGCGAGGACCCCGAGCCCGCCACCATCTCCCCGGAGCTGATCGACGGCATCCTCCGCGACGAGCTGGGCTACGACGGCGTGGTGACCACCGACGCCCTCAACATGGAGGGCGTGCGCCAGCGCCACTCCGACGGCGAGATCGCCGTGCGCGTGCTGGAGGCGGGAGTGGACCAGCTGCTCATGCCGCCGGACCCCGCCGCCGCGGTGTCCGCGATCCGCGAGGCGGTCGAGCAGGGCCGCCTGACCGAGGAGCGCATCGACGAGTCCGTGCTGCGCGTCCTGGCGCTCAAGGAGAAGCGCGGGATCCTGGAGGCCGAACCGGTGGACGTGCAGGGCGCCGCCGCCGTCCTGGAGGACCCCGAGCACGCCGAGGCCGCCCAGCGCGTGGCGGACGCCTCCGCGACCCTGCTGCGCAACGAGGGCGACCTGCTGCCGCTGGCCGAGGGCAGCGGCGTCCGGGTCCAAGGGGTGGGCGCGGAGCAGATCGCCGCCGCGCTCACCGAGGCCGGGATGGACGTGGTGGAGAGCGGGGCCGACGCCGTGGTCGTGGGCACCGGGGGCGGCAGCGGGGCCTCGGAGCAGAGCGGCCTGGTCCAGGCCGCGCGCGCCGAGGGACTGCCGGTCGTCGTGGTGTCCCAGGGCACGCCCTACGACCTGGCGGCCTTCCCGGAGGCAGAGGCGTTCGTGGCGGTGTACTCGTCGGTGGACGTGTCCCGGGCGGCCGCCGCGCGGGTCGTCGCCGGACAGGTGAAGCCCTCCGGGAAGCTGCCGGTGGACATCCCCGCGGCCGACGTGGAGATCGGGACCGGGCTGACCACCTGACCGGCCGGGTTTCGCCGGGGGTTGAAACGGGCGGGGAACGGGAAGAACGCTTCCCCGCCCGACCTGCGGGCACCTGGGGAGAGGCCACCGACGACCGGAGGAGGGGATCGGATGGACGGCACCGGACGCGTGCACGGCACGGGACGTGTGGACGGAACCCGGCGAGGGGTCATCTGCGACTGGGGCGGTGTCCTCACACCGCCGCTGCCCGAGGGCATCCGGGCCTGGCTGCACGCCGACCGCATCGACGTCGAGCACTACCACGAGGTCATGCGCCCCTACTTCGACGGCAGCGTCGAGGGGGAGAACCTCGTGCACGCGCTGGAGCGGGGCGAGATCGACACCTGCGCGTTCGAGCGCGAACTGGCGGCCCTGCTGCGCTGCACGCACGGTGGCCCGGTGGTGGCGGACGGGCTGATCGACCGCATGTTCTGCGAGTTCGACCCCGTGCACGACATGTACGAGGCCCTGCGCGAGGCCAGGGCCGCCGGAGCCGCGACCGCCCTGCTGTCGAACTCCTGGGGCAACTGCTACCCCCGTGAGCACTTCGACACCACCTTCGACGCGGTGGTGATCTCGGGCGAGGTGGGGATGCGCAAGCCCGAGCACCGCATCTACCTGCACACCTGCGAGCGCATCGGTCTGCGTCCCGAGGAGTGCGTGTTCATCGACGACCTGGAGCACAACGTCCGCACGGCCGAGGAACTCGGCATGACCGGCATCCTGCACACCGACGTGGACACCACGCGGCTGGAGCTGGAGCGCTTCCTGGCGCCGGACGGCGACGGCGCGCCCCCGGTCCCCGGGGAGCGGGCGGCCTGAGCCCGGGGTTTGGCACACTTGGTGTGTTCAGCCCACATTTTGGAGAGCCGCTCGCATGTACGTCTTCCTGCCCAGCACCATTCCCGCCCTGGCTCGCCTGCTGGAGGAGGGGCGGCTGGAGGGCGTGCCGCTGACCGCGTTCGCGGCCGACCCCGGCCCGGACGAGGACGTGGAGGAGGCGGAGTACGAGGCCATGTACGCCGCCGCGCGGGAGTCGCTGGCGCTGCTGGCCGCCGAGCCCGACGCCCCCCGGCGGCGGGTGGTGCTGGCCGCGAACATGCCCGACCACGTGGTCGAGCGCGCGGGCCGCGCGGGGCGGGGCGTGGTCCGGGTGAGGGTCACCGGAGCCGTTCCGTACAAGAAGCTGGCGTCGGCGCACGTGGACGACGCCGACGCCGCCGCGGACGTGGCGGCGGCCGTCCAGGACCCGTCCTCCGACGCGGTCGAGGACCACGAACTGATGTGGTTCGCCGTCCAGGAGCTGCGTTACCTGGCCCAGGGAGAGGCGTAGCAGTACGCCGCCCTCAGCTGAGCCCCGTAGAGCCCGGGGTGAGGGCTCGTCAGTGGGGTTTGAGGCCCAACCCCGAAGTGGTTGGACGTGCACGGTCGCGCTCGCCTTAGCCCGAGGGGGTTGAAGCCCAACCCTGTGGTGGTTGGGCGCGCACGGTTGGGCCCTCCTCGGCTTGAGGGGGTGGGCGTGCACGGTCGTACTCACCTCAGCTTGGTGGGGGTTTGGTTTTAATGCTTTTGGTGGTTGGGGGTGTGTGGTCGTGCTCAGCTCAGCCTGTGGGGGGTTTGAAGTCCAGCCCCGTGGTGGTTGAAGGTGCACGTACGCGCCTTCCTCAACCCGTGGGGGTTGTTGAGGGTGCGCTTTCGTGCTCGCGTCAGCCGGTGGGGGTTTTGAAGCCCGACCCGAGAGGGGTTTGAACCTCAACCCGAGGGGGGTTTGAAGCTCAGCCGTTCTGTGGTTGAGGGTGCACGGTGCTGCCTTCCTTGGACACGGCGGGGTTCAAACGGAAAAGGCCAGTGCTGGGTAGGGGTGTGGGGGTTGGCCGTAGAGCCGGGGCTCCCTGCCCGGACGTAGGGGGTCTTCTCCGGGGCTG
>ANAW01000077.1:0-579 GCA_000340945.1 Nocardiopsis synnemataformans DSM 44143
CGCACCGGGGCGGGGGAGCCGCGCCCGGTGAGGAACAGCAGCAGGCCGCCCAGGACCAGTCCCGCGGAGCCGATGGCCGCCGCGGGTGCGCTCGCCGGGGCGAAGGAGCTGGCGGTGCCGGTGGTGCCCCACAGCACGGCCGCGGCCAGGATCGGCAGCGGACCCCGGGCCAGGGCGGTGGTGGAGGGCGCGGGTGTCCGGGATCCGGACACGGGGTGAGAACGTTCTGGCACGGTCGTGGAGTCCTTCGTCGTCGCGTGTTGCGGATGGTCGCGAAACGCGGGCGCACGACGAGAGCCGACCCGGTGGCGGTCACCGGGACGTGCTGCGTGGGCTCTTCAGGAAGAGGTGGTGCGCCCGGTCAGGCGCACAGAGGGGGGAGCACGACGTGCCAGTACGGGTTCTTCATGTTTTCCATCCTACGACCGGATGTGTGCGCGGGACGCGCGGGCCCTGCCCCTTGGACGCGCTCGGACGGGCACCCCGCGACGGGTGCCTCGATCTGGTGGACACTCGTGCCCGTGGCCCACGCGGTGGCATCGCGCGCGTACGGGGCCGCCGGGGCGGGGGGCGGCCCCC
>ANAW01000077.1:584-119222 GCA_000340945.1 Nocardiopsis synnemataformans DSM 44143
CCCGCGCACTGCCCCGCGGCCGAGCCCGTGACGTCGTTGGCGGCGCCGAAGTCGGCGATCGCCCGGCTGTTGCCGGTGCAGGACAGCGACCCCCGGACGCTGTTGCCCGCCAGGACCGGGCCGTAGCCCTCGGGGTCCCCGGTCCAGGTCGGGGACGGGACCTGGGTGTTGCCGTGCAGGACCACCGAACCCGTCAGCTCCGAACCCAGGACCATGACCTCCGAGGTGGTTCCGCTGACGCGTACCGCGCCGCGGACCTCGGTTCCCGTGAGCCGGACGGTGTGGGCGCCGTCGGCGCGCAGCCCGCCCCGCAGCGATCCGCCGTCCACGACGAGCGAGGCGCCCGCGGCCACGTCCACGCCGCCGCTCACCACGGCCCCGTCGAGGCAGACCACGCCCGAGTCCACGTCCAGGCCGCCCCGGACCGTTCCGGTGACGGTCTCGGTGCACTCCGGGTCGGCCGCCGGGACGACGGTCGCGCGGAAGGAGTCGGGGGAGCCGGTGTTGCCCGCCGCGTCGATGGCGCGGTGCTCCACCGTGTGCGTCCCCCAGCCCGGTTCGTGCCCGTCGACCTCGAACACCGCCATGGACAGCCCGCCGCTGCCCAGGCTGCCGTAGACGAGGTCGTCGACGTTGGTGCCGTCCGGGGTGAACCTGAACGGCGCCCCGGGGTCGTCGGGCCAGCCGTAGTAGTGGTGCCAGCCGTCGCCGTCGACGCGGAACTCCCCGACGACGTGGCCCTCGCCGTCGTCGCTCGGCGAGAGCCGCATGGAGAACCCGTTGAGGTGGATGTGGTGGTTGTCACCGGCGGCGGCAGCGGGCTCGGACAGCTCGCGCGGCGCGACGGGATCGGTGTTGTCCACCTCCCAGACCAGGGTCTGGGAGTCCCCATCCGGGGCGGCGGGGTCGGTGACCGTGGCGGTCAGCGTGTGCGTGCCCGCGCCGGGGGCGACCTCGCCCAGGTCCAGGGTGCGCCCGTCGGCGGAGGTGGACACCTCCCGCCCGTCCAGGGTCCAGGCCACGTCCAGCACCCGGTCGGTGGGGCGGGAGGTCTCGGCGTAGACCACCTCGTCGCCGCCGACGGCGCGTCCGGTGTCGCGGAAACGGGTGAACTCCACCGTGCCCGCGTCCGCGGGCAGCGGCTCCCCGACGGTCCAGGAGCGCGTCTGCGTCAGGGCGGCGGACTCGCGGACGAGCGGGTCGCGGACGAAGTCCGTGGGGTCCTGCACCCGGACGCTCACCTCCGCTCCCTCGGCGAGGTCGAGTCCGGACAGGTCCAGGCCGCGCGAGCCCGCCGCCTCGGGCAGTTCCTCGCCGTCGACCGACCAGGTGTACTCCAGTTCGTGGAAGACGGGGTGCGGGCCCTCCACCCACACGGCGTCCTCGGGCCCCACCTCGCCCTCGGGGGTGGAGGAGACCGGCATCTCGCCCCGGTCGCGCAGGCCGGAGATCCGCTGGACCATCACCTCGCGGGCGACCTGGTCGAAGTAGTAGCCCAGCGACTTGAGCATGGAGTGCTCGCTGGGGCGCCACACGCCCTCGGAGTGGTACAGCCCGCCCTCGTGCCCGTCGGGGTCGGCGGCGCCGATGGTCCCGCCCGCCTCGCTCTCCTCACCGAGCCAGCGCCACCACTTCTCCTGCTGGGCGAGCATCTCCTGCGACGACATCAGGGTGTGGTGGGCCGAGCCGGGTTCCCCTCCCGTGTAGCGGCCCAGGCTCGTGTCGCGGAAGTAGTACGGGTACTCGTCCTGGAGCTCTCCCAGGGAGTGCCCGAGCTCGTGCGGGCTGATCAGCGCGGACAGGGCGTTGCCCGAGGAGGCGGTGGCGGTGGCGCCGCCGCGTCCCCCGTAGGTGTCGCTGTTGGCCAGCGCCAGGATCTGCCGGTTGTCCGCGCTCACCCCGGGCACCAGGTCGGCCGCGGCCTCCGCGGCCTCCTCGTCCACGGTCAGCAGCCGCTCCAGGGCGTCGGGGTCGCAGCCGTTGAAGAAGCCCATGCCCAGGGCGGTGTCGCGCTCCTGATCGTCGCGGGCCGGGTCGCAGTCCACGCCCGACTCGGCCGAGGGCGTCCGCACCGCGTACACGTTGAGGTAGTTGCGGTAGGTGCGGAAGGGCTCGATGCTCCACTGCACGTTCAAGTGCTGGTCGAGCTGCTCGCGGAAGAGCGGCATCTCCTCCTCGGTGTAGCCGTCGCCGAGGACGACCAGGTTGAAGCGTTCGGAGGGGTCGCCGGTGACCTGGATCGGCACCACCTCCGCCTCGGAGGGGGAGGCCTCGGCCGCCGCGGGCGCGGCGGGGGTCAAGGCCGCGGTCAGGAGGGGGAGGGCGGCGAGTGCCGCCGGGAGTCTGCGCACGGGGAGTGGCCTCGTTTCTGGTGCGGCGTGCCCGGAATCCTAGGGAGGCGGACGGGACCGATCCAGAGCGCGGGCCATAGCCGTTTCGATAACCCGGCCGCGGCTCAGCCGCACACGGGCTGGGCGTTCCACCCCGGGCCCTCCTCGTAGGTGTGGTACTCGTGCTCGGGGTACAGCCGTGCCCAGTCCCCGGGCCCGGCGGGTGCGGTGGAGGACTCCCGCAGCGGCGTGTCCAGCAGCCGCGCCAGCTCACGGCTGGTCGTGCGCGGGTCGGTCAGCCTCTCCCAGTTCCGCTCCAGGACCCGGCTCACCCGCTCCTCGGGCAGGTCGGCCATGGCCAGGGAGAGCTCCAGGTCCACCGGGGAGGGCTGGTAGGCGTACAGGTCCGCGGCCAGGGTGTCCAGCCTGTCGTAGCGGGACATGCCCTCCACGCTGGCGGCCAGCCACGCCGCCAGCAGCACGCGCGCCTGGCCGGTCCCCGAACAGCCGGTCTCGTAGTAGTCGGGCAGGCCCAGGACCACCCGGGCCGCGTTGCCGACCAGCTCGGTCTGCCAGTAGTGCTCCCCGCCCCCCTCGTACCTGTAGACCACCACGTCCCGGTCCCGGGGGACGTCCAGCTCCCGCTGGTAGGAGTAGCTCTCCTGCCACACCACGGGCGTGCGCTCGCGCGGGACCTCGGGCAGCAGGTCCATGGCCGGACCCAGGGCGCCGTGCCAGCGCTCCACCCACGGTTCGAAGCCGGGCAGGGGACAGTAGGTGACGCCCTCCCTGGTCTGGCAGGAGGCCTCCTGCGCGCCGTGGACCCGGCTGTCGGGGATGGGGGAGTACAGCGGCTGGCTCAGGCGGCCGTGGACGACGGTGCCCACGGTGGCGGCCAGCAGCACGGCGACCGCGCCCAGGCAGGCCGCCCGG
Source organism: Nocardiopsis synnemataformans DSM 44143 (assembly GCA_000340945.1). Classification (GTDB taxonomy): domain Bacteria; phylum Actinomycetota; class Actinomycetes; order Streptosporangiales; family Streptosporangiaceae; genus Nocardiopsis; species Nocardiopsis synnemataformans. Next base: position 3,848 of record ANAW01000077.1, read on the forward strand.
TGGGCCCGGCGGCCCCGCGCGGCCGCGGCCAGGACGGCCAGGAGGGCCACGACCAGCACCGAGTAGAGCAGGTAGACGGCGGCCACGTCCGTGACGGAGGGGGCGCGCACGTTGAAGGGGTGCAGGGCGACGCGGGCCGCCCACTCCACCCGCAGCACGGCGCTCGACAGGCCGTTGTCCGCCGTCGAGACGCCGTACAGCCAGTAGGCGGGCAGGGCCAGCAGGGTCACGACCAGCGGCAGGTAGGAGCGCGTCCACGCCACCAGGGCGATGGACAGCAGCGGGCCCGCGGCCGCCAGCAGGAGGGGCGCCGGGTAGGCGTACGGGCTCAGCGTGCCCAGCAGGGGAGGGGACAGCCAGCGGTCCACTCCGGCCCACAGCGCGACGAGCGCCGCGCTGACCAGCGAGGACGCCGCCATCAGCGCCAGCAGCCGTCCCGTCCGGCCCAGCGGGGAGACCAGGAGGGGGGAGTAGCGGGCCTCGCGCATGGCGGGGAAGGCGACCACGGCGAACAGCATCGCGCCCACGGCCGACGCGGCGGAGTTGGCGTTGTCGTACCAGCCCTCCAGGGTGGCCGTCCGGCCCGCCCAGTCCGGGGCCACGAGCAGGTACAGGCCCACGAGGACGCCCGGGGCCAGGACCGGGTTGCGGGCCAGGCGGAGCGTGTTGAACCAGGTCAGGCGGGCGAACGTGACCGTGTGCCCGAGGGCGCGCCTCCGGGCGGCGCTCCGGCCCGGAGTGGCGTCCTCCTCCCCGGCGGGCGCCCCCTCCGCCGGTCCGGCGCCGACCGTGTGCCCTGCGAGGCTCACCGGTCGCCCTGTTCCACGCCGGTGAGCAGCAGGTAGGCGTCCTCCAGGCTGGGCTCGACCGGCTCCAGGCCGTCCGCGGGGCCGGGCGCGGCGCCGTCGTCGGGGATGAGCACCCGGTAGCGCCCGTCGGCCAGGCGCCAGGCGGTGTACCCCCGGCCGGGATGGCCGTCGCGCTCCCACACGTGCCCCCGCGCCCGGTCCACCAGCGCGCGGGGGGCCCCGTCGAAGACCACCCGGCCCGCGTCCAGGCACACCACGCGCTGGCACAGGGCGGCCACGTCCTCGATCTGGTGGGTGGACAGCACCACGGTGCTGCGCACGGCCAGCTCCGAGACCAGGCCGCGGAACCGGATGCGCTGCTCGGGGTCCAGACCGATGGTCGGCTCGTCCAGCAGCAGCACCCCGGGGTCGCCGAGCAGGGCCGAGGCCAGGCCCAGCCGCTGGCGCATACCGCCGGACAGGCGGCGGACCCGGCTGTGGCGGCGGTCGTGGAGCCCGACCCGCTCCAGGACCCGGCGCACCTCGTCGTGGCGGGCGCGGCGTCCGCCCAGCTCCTTGAGCACCGCCATGTAGTCCAGCAGGCCGAACGCGGTGAAGTACGGGTAGAACTCGGGGTTCTGCGGCAGGTAGCCCAGGTGGCGGCGGATCTCGGTGCGCTCGGCGGCCCGCGAGGGGTCGTGCCCGAGCACGCGCAGCTCGCCGTCGTCGGCCTCCAGGTCGGTGGCCAGGCAGCGCAGCAGGGTGGTCTTGCCCGCGCCGTTGCGTCCCAGCAGCCCGGTCACGCCCGGGCCCAGGTCCAGGTCGACCCCGGCCAGGGCGGTGCGGGCGCCGTAGCGGTGCCCCAGCCCGCGGACGCTGACGGCGGCGGTCCGTGTGCTCGTCGCGCTCACGCCGTCCTCACCCGCAGCAGGAGCGCGCCGAGCAGGGCGGCGAGCGCGGCCGCCCACCACAGCTGGGCCTGGGGCGCGAGCAGGTGCAGGGGCGTGGCGTCCTCGGAGGCGGTCAGGACGCCCAGGGCGGCCAGCCACAGCAGTCCCACCGCGCCGCTGGCCGCGCCCAGGTGCATCCAGCGGCTGAGCACGAGGGACCCGGCGACCAGGGTGAGCGCGGGCAGCAGCCAGAACACCGCCTTCCACGGGGTGTGCGCGTGGGGCAGCAGCAGAGCGGCCGACATGCACAGGGTCAGCGCGGGCACCAGCACCGCGCAGGTCCGCAGGAACAGCAGCCGCTGGCCCGCCAGCGGCGTGACCGAGGTCAGGGAGTGGGCCGGGTCCACCCCGCGCCCGTAGGCCAGGGCCACCCCGGCCAGGGGCACCACCGGAGCCGTGAAGGTGAACACCAGCGATCCGTGCGGCAGGTGGTGGGCGGCCAGCAGGGCGGCCGTCAGCACCACGACCGTGGCCAGCAGCCAGGCCCGGTACAGGGAGGGGGTGGCGGCCAGCAGCTTGGCGGTGCCCTCGCCCAGCCCCAGCGAGGACAGCAGGGACTCGACCGGGCCGCGCCTGGGGCGGTCCACGACGTCGCGCAGGTCCTCCCAGCTCCGGGCCAGCCAGGGCTCGTCGGCGGGCAGCAGGCCGCGGCAGGGCGCGCAGTGGGTGATGTGGGCCTCCACGGACATGGCGGTGACGTCGTCGGAGCGGTGGTGGGCGTACTCATGTGCCTGGGCGGGGGTCAGGTGCCAGCTCATGTCAGTGCCTCCCGTAGGCGCGCCTTGGCGCGCATGACCCGTGTCTTGACGGTTCCCTCGGGGATCTGGAGGATCTGCGCGGCCTCCCGGACGGTGAGTCCGTCGAGAACGGTGGCCTGGATGGCCGAGCGCAGTTCCGGCGAGAGGGAGTGCAGGGCGGCGCCCAACGGGCCGTGCTCGATGTTGAGCAGCACGGTGTCCTCGGCGGAGGCGTCACCGATGGTCTCGTAGGGTTCGGTGTCGCTGTCGGCGATCCAGCGGTTGGCGCGTTTGCGCAGCTGGGAGATGAGCTGGCGGATCGCGATGGTCCACAGCCAGGCCCCGGCGTCGGTGTCGCCGGGACGGGGGGTGAAGGAACCCGCGTTCCTCCACACGGCCAGGAAGGTCTCCTGGAGGGCGGCGTCGAGCTGGTCGGGGTCCGAGCACCGGTAGCGCAGCCGGGCCCGCAGCCAGGTGGCGTGCCTGCGGTGCAGGAACTCCAGCGCACGGGTCTCGCCCGCGGCGACGGCGGCCAGCAGCACCGGGTCGGTGCTGTCCGGGTCGTAGGAGGGCGCGCGGCGGCGCGCGCGGCGGAGCAGCTTCACGTGGAGGTCTATCGCGGGAGGCGCGTGTTTCGGTTCGGCGGACGGGCGGAGCGCGGAGGCGCCTTTTCCACGGTAACCGCGCGGCGGTTTCGGTCTGGTCCCCGGTGTGGGAGAAAATGGGGCTTATGCGTCTGAGGATCTTCCTTGAGCCCCAACAGGGGGCCACCTACGAAGACCAGCTCACCGTCGCCAGGGCCGTTGAGGACCTGGGTTTTGACGCTCTGTTCCGGTCTGACCACTATTTGCACATGGGGGATCACGTCAGCGGCCTCCCCGGGCCCACCGACGCCTGGATCACCCTCGCCGGGCTCGCCCGGGACACCTCCCGTATCCGCCTGGGCACGCTGATGACCGCGGCGACGTTCCGCTACCCCGCGCCCCTGGCGATCTCCGTCGCCCAGGTCGACCGCATGAGCGGCGGCCGGGTGGAGTTCGGCTTCGGCTCGGGCTGGTTCGAGGAGGAGCACGCGGTCTACGGGATCCCCTTCCCCGCCACCGCCCGGGAGCGCTTCGACCGCTACGAGGAGCAGCTGGACATCATCACCGGCCTGTGGTCGACCCCGGTGGGGGAGACCTTCCGCTACGAGGGCAAGCACTACCGCCTGGCGGAGGGGCCCGCGCTGCCCAAGCCGCAGCAGGGTCCGCGTCCGCCGGTGCTGATCGGCGGCACCGGCCCCAAGCGCACGCCGCGCCTGGCCGCCAAGTACGCCGACGAGTACAACGTGCCCTTCAGCTCGGTCGAGGACACCTCGGCCGCCTTCGAGCGGACCCGGGCCGCCGTGCGGGCCTCGGGGCGCAGCGCGCCGATGGTCTACTCCGCCGCGCAGGTCCTGTGCGTGGGCAGGGACGAGGCGGAGGTGGCCCGGCGGGCCGAGCGGATCGGCCGCGAGGTGCCCGAGCTGCGGGAGAACGGCCTGGCGGGCACCCCGAACGAGCTGGTGGACAGGATCGGCCGCTTCGCCGAGGCGGGCGCCGAGCGCATGTACCTCCAGATGCTGGACATGTCCGACCTGGACCACCTGGAGCTGGTGGCGTCGCAGGTCGCGCCGCAGTTGGACTGATGATCGGGTCCGTGTCGAGGGGGCGGTCGCACACCGTTGGCGGCCGCCCGATAACTTGATATCGAGATACAAGTTAGATACCTTGACATCAAGATAACAGCGGGGTTCCCCTCGGCCCGCTCCCGGTTCGGGTGTGTGAAGTTGACCGCTTGACCGCACCCGGGCCGGACAACGTGGGCGCCCGCTACCAGCGGGCCGCCCGGCCGGTGGCGAGTGGTGTCGTCGCAGGCCACGGCGGGCCTGACGGAGGCCGGGAGGCAGGCGGAGGTCACCCCCGCGGCCCTTCGCCCCCGGTATCCGGTCAGGGCGGCCTCGACAGGTCCCGCATCCGCCCCATGAGGCAGGATGCTGGGAACGTAAGTGGCGAGATCAGGAGGCAGACACCGTGTCCGCGAACAGCTTCGGCGCCCGTGACACGTTGCGCGTTGGCGACGAGTCGTACGAGATCTTCCGTCTGGAGACCGTTGAGGGTTCCAGGCGGCTTCCCTACAGCCTGAAGGTGCTGCTGGAGAACCTCCTGCGCACCGAGGACGGTGCGAATGTCACCGCCGACCACATCCGGGCCCTGGGCGGCTGGGACCCCAAGGCCCAGCCCAACCAGGAGATCCAGTTCACCCCCGCGCGGGTGATCATGCAGGACTTCACCGGCGTCCCCTGCGTCGTCGACCTCGCCACCATGCGCGAGGCCGTGCGCGAGCTGGGCGGCGACCCGGACAAGATCAACCCGCTCGCCCCCGCCGAGCTGGTGATCGACCACTCCGTCGTCGTCGACCTCTTCGGCCGTCCCGACGCCTTCGAGCGCAACGTCGAGATCGAGTACGAGCGCAACTACGAGCGCTACAAGTTCCTGCGCTGGGGCCAGACCGCCTTCGACGAGTTCAAGGTCGTCCCGCCCGGCACCGGCATCGTGCACCAGGCCAACATCGAGCACCTGGCGCGCGTCACCATGAGCCGCGGCGGCCAGGCCTACCCCGACACCTGCGTCGGCACCGACTCGCACACCACCATGCAGAACGGCCTGGGCATCCTGGGCTGGGGCGTGGGCGGCATCGAGGCCGAGGCCGCCATGCTCGGCCAGCCGATCTCCATGCTCATCCCGCGCGTGGTCGGCTTCAGGCTGACCGGTGAGCTCCAGCCCGGCACCACCGCCACCGACCTGGTGCTCACCATCACCGAGAAGCTGCGCCAGCACGGCGTGGTCGGCAAGTTCGTCGAGTTCTACGGCGAGGGCGTGGCCTCCGTGCCGCTGGCCAACCGCGCCACCATCGGCAACATGAGCCCGGAGTTCGGCTCCACCGCCGCGATCTTCCCGATCGACGACGAGACCATCCGGTACATGAAGCTGACCGGCCGCTCCGAGCAGCAGGTCGCCCTGACCGAGGCCTATGCCAAGGCCAACGGCTTCTGGCACGACCCGGCCAACGAGCCCGAGTTCTCCGAGTACCTGGAGCTCGACCTGGCCGAGGTGGTGCCCTCCATCGCCGGTCCCAAGCGCCCGCAGGACCGCATCGCGCTGTCGGAGGCCAAGAGCACCTGGCGCCACGACGTGCGCAACTACGTCGAGGACAGCACCGACGAGGCGGGCGAGGAGTCCTTCCCGGCCTCCGACGCCCCGTCCCAGACCGCCAACGGCGCCCGTCCGCACAAGGCCGTCAAGGTCACCATGGCCGACGGAACCGAGACCGAGATCGACCACGGCGCCGTGGTGATCGCCGCGATCACCTCCTGCACCAACACCTCCAACCCCTCGGTCATGCTGGGCGCCGCCCTGCTGGCCAAGAAGGCGGTGGAGAAGGGCCTGACCCGCAAGCCGTGGGTCAAGACCTCCATGGCCCCGGGCTCCAAGGTCGTCACCGACTACTACGAGCGCTCCGGCCTGACCCCGTACCTGGACAAGCTGGGCTTCAACCTGGTCGGCTACGGCTGCACCACCTGCATCGGCAACTCCGGCCCGCTGCCGGAGGAGATCTCCCAGGCCGTCCAGGACAACGACCTGGCCGTCACCGCGGTCCTGTCCGGCAACCGCAACTTCGAGGGCCGGATCAACCCGGACGTGAAGATGAACTACCTGGCCTCGCCGCCGCTGGTGGTCGCCTACGCGCTGGCCGGGTCGCTGGACGTGGACATCACCACGGAGCCGCTGGGCGTCGATAAGGACGGCGAGCCCGTCTTCCTCGCCGACATCTGGCCGAGCGCCGAGGAGATCCAGCAGGTCATGGACTCCGCGATCGCCTCGGACATGTACGAGTCCGCGTACTCGGACGTGTTCGCCGGTGACGAGCGCTGGCGCTCGCTGCCCACCCCGACGGGCAACACCTTCGAGTGGGAGAGCGAGTCGACCTACGTCCGCAAGCCCCCCTACTTCGAGGGCATGGAGACCAGCCCGGCCCCGGTCACCGACATCACCGGCGCCCGGGTCCTGGCCAAGCTGGGCGACTCGGTCACCACCGACCACATCTCCCCGGCCGGCGCCATCAAGCCGGGCACCCCGGCGGCCGAGTACCTCAAGGCCAACGGTGTGGAGCGCCGCGACTTCAACTCCTACGGTTCGCGCCGCGGCAACCACGAGGTGATGATCCGGGGCACGTTCGCCAACATCCGCCTGCGCAACCAGATCGCGCCGGGCACCGAGGGCGGCTACACCCGCGACTTCACCCAGCCCGAGGGCCCGGTGTCGTTCATCTACGACGCCGCGCGCAACTACGCCGACCAGGAGATCCCGCTGGTCGTCCTGGGCGGCAAGGAGTACGGTTCCGGCTCCTCGCGCGACTGGGCGGCCAAGGGCACCAGCCTGCTGGGCGTGCGCGCGGTCATCACCGAGTCCTACGAGCGCATCCACCGCTCGAACCTGATCGGCATGGGCGTCCTGCCCCTCCAGTTCCCCGAGGGCCGGTCCGCCGACTCCCTCGGCCTGACCGGCGAGGAGACCTTCTCCATCACCGGCGTGACCGCGCTGAACGAGGGCGGCATCCCGGACACGGTGAAGGTCAGCACCGACACCGGAGTGGAGTTCGACGCCGTGGTGCGCATCGACACCCCCGGTGAGGCCGACTACTACCGCAACGGCGGCATCCTGCAGTACGTGCTGCGCCAGCTGATCGCCAAGTAGGCGGGTCCGCGCGCGGGTGAGCCCGCGCGCGGGCTCACCCGCGCGGCTTCGCGGGGCCGCCACCGTCCGAGCGACGGTGGCGGCCCCGTTCGCGTTCGCCTCTCCCCGTCAGGTAACGAAAAGGTATAGCCAACACGGTTTGCCCGCGTCGGCTCGGGTAGCGGCACCGGTAAGGAACGAACGCAAGCTACGGCGAAGGAACCGGATCAATGTCAGAGATCATCGAGACGGTGGAGGTCGACGTCCCGGTCACCGCCGCCTACGCCCAGTGGACGCGGTTCGAGGAGTTCCCCTCCTTCATGGAAGGGGTCGACAAGGTCGTCCGCACCGGTGACGGGCACATGCTCTGGACCATCGAGATCGGTGGCCAGAAGAGGGAGTTCGAGGCCGTGGTCACCGAACAGGTCCCCGAGGAGCGGATCGCCTGGAAGACCACGGACGGCACGACCCACGCCGGGGTGGTGACCTTCCACCGCCTGTCCGACACCAGCAGCAGGATCACCCTCCAGCTCAAGACGGTCCCGGAGGGCGTGGTCGAGCAGCTCGGCGACAAGCTCGGCCTGGTCAAGACCCGCGCCAAGGGCGACATGAAGCGCTTCAAGGCCTTCGTCGAGCCGGGCAGGGAGAACCCGACCGGCTGACACGGCGCCGGGCCCGGCCCGGCCGACCCGGCCCCCCATCGCCTCCGCGGCGGTGGGGGGCCGGGTCGTGTCCGGGGCGGACCGTCCCGGACGCACGCGGTTCCGCTCCGGCCCGGACACGGGGACTCCCGGCGCCGCCGCGCGGCGCCGGGAGTCGTCCCTTCCCTCCCGCGGGTCAGTGGCTGCCGCTGCTGACGCTGGAGTGGTACGCCCCGTGGGGGCCGGCGTGGGACCAGGAGTGGTAGTACCAGGAGTGGCCGTGACCGTGGCCGTGCCCGCTGCCGGACTTGACCTCGTAGCTGTAGGCCCCGTCGGAACCGGCGCCCGACCAGCTGGACGAGTAGTAGCTGTCCGCCGAGGCCAGGGCCGGGGCCCCGAGCGCCAGGACGGGTGCGGCGACGACGGTGAACGCGAATCGGCGCAGGGTCTTCCTCTGCATGGCGGTGGGTTCCCTTCGATGCTCGGTTCGGGGAGCGGCCGTGCGGGTGTGGTCGCCTCCAGCCGCGCTGTCAGCGCATCGCTGGACGCGTGGTACCGCCCGGCTCTGTCCTCTTTGTCTCTTTTGTCTTCTTTATTCATCCTGACGCCGGAGCAGCCCAAGAGGGAACACCAGGGACCTGCGTAAACACCAAAATCGGGATGGCGCGCCACGGGTGCGCGCGCAGCGCCGCCGGGGAGCCGGGGCGGCGGCGGCATCCGCGTGGTGGCCCGGATCCCGCACGGCGGGGCGTCCGGGAGGACGCCGGGAGGAGGGCCCGCGGCGGCGGTGGGGGGGTAAACCCCGGACAGCCGCACCCCACCCCGGCCCCACGTGGACCCCGTGTCCGGCTGCGGACCGCCCCGGACGTGCGAACTCCCGGCGCCGCCGTGCGGCGCCGGGAGCCGTCGTCGGGAGTCTGCGACCCTAGCCGGCGCCGCTCTCCGTCTCGGAGGAGTAGGCGCCGCCCTCACCGGCGACGCTGAAGGACTCCTCGAACCAGGACTTGCCGTCACCGGCGAAGGCCTCGAGCTCGTAGTGGAACGCACCGTTGGAGTTGGCTCCGCTGGACTCCGCCTCGTAGTACGCGTCCGCCGAGGCCAGGGCCGGGGCCCCGAACGCCAGGGCGGGTGCGGCGACGGCCGTGATCGCGATGCGGCGCAGGGTCTTCTTCTGCATGACAGTGGGTTTCCCTTCGTGGCTTGGTGCGGGGACTCCGACGCCGTGCGGGCGGTCTCAGGTCGACGCCGTCCGCGAACCGCGGAAGGCGCAGAACCACCGGGCGTTCTCCCCGCTTCCCAGCCTGCGGCCGGGCGGGGCAAGGGGGAACACCAGAAAGCTGACTAAACTCCAAAATCGGGACATTCAGCAAAAACGCGTGTGCGGAGCGTACGGAAGCCGCCGGGCGCGGCGGCCGGATCCCCGGCGGGGCGGGCCCTCCCGGCCTCTCCACCCCGTCCGCGTCCGGGGCCGCGGGCGGGTCCCACCCCGGCTGATGTCCGTAAACCTCCGCTATGCTCACCGCATGCCCGGCCCCACCAGCTCCCGTTTCCGGCTCTCCCCGGCCGTCGTCCTCCCGGTGCTGCTGACCCTCCTACCGGTCCTCGGAGCCGCCGCCCCCGCCTCGGCGCAGCCCGAACCCGGAGCCGGGGTCCACGCGGAGCACGCGACCCCCGCGGAGCACTACGCCGCCCTGCTGGCCGAGCAGCCCGAGGGAGCCGCCGTGGTCGTGGACGACGCCCTGGCAGGCCGGTACGACCTGGAGGAGCTGGAGGCCGACCTCCACGACTCCTTCGGCGCACTGGACGTGCCCTACCACGTCGTCGCCAGCCCCTTCCCCGGCACGGAGCCGCGGTGGGGAGGGGACATGCTGCCCGCCCTGGTCGACCGGGTCGGCGCGGACGGGCTCTACGTCCTCCTCCAGCCCGACAGCGTTCCCCTGGCCCGGGCCGCGGGCGTGGACCTTCCGGTGGAGGCCGCCTCCGACGTGGTCCGCTACACCCCCGGGCTGGACTACTACGGCGACCCCCTCGACGAGGTCGCCGACGCCTTCGCGCTGGCCCTGGCCGACCCGGACGCGCAGGCCGCGGCCGACCGCCTCCGGCAGGAGTACTCCTCTGAGCAGGAGGCCTACCGGGGGCCCACGGCCTGGGAGGAGTTCCTGGAGGACCTGGACCCGACCACGTCGGTCGGGCCCAGCAACCTGGGCTTCCTGGTCAGCGTCACGACCGGCGCACTGCTCACCCTGTCCCTCTTCCACGTGTGGCGGACGCGCCGCAGGGGAGGCGGCACGGTCGCCGCGGTCACCGTGGCCACGGTGTTCGGACTGGCCCTGCCCGCCGCCGGTGTGGTCGGCGCCCTGTACTACATGGACAGCGTGCCCCTGGACGCGAACGAACTCCCCGACGCCCTGGAACAGGCCCGGTCGGAGCCGCCCTACGTGCCCTCCACCGTGCGCGTGGAACGGGTGGTGGACGGGCTCGGCGACGGCTCCCTCTACGTGGACCCCCTGAGCCCGCTGTCCCGCGAGGGGCTCGCGGAGGTCGCCGAGCGCGCGGAGCGGTCCTCCGTCCCGTTGTACGCGGTCGTCCTCCCGATGGCCGACAGCGACGAGAGCGAGGGCGAACCGGGCCGGTTCGCGCACGCGATGCACCACGTCCTGGGCGAGGACGGCGTCTACGCCGTCATCACCCAGGAGGCCCACGAGGAGACGCCCGAGGCGACCGTGCTCGCCTTCGGCACCGAACTGGAGTCCTACTACCTGGGCCGGGCGCTGGAGGAGGGCGGGGCCACGACCCCGGCGCAGGAACTCGACCTGCTGCTGGAGGCGATCGAGCAGGTCCCGCGCGACCCGGAGGCGGGGGATCCGCTGCCCCCGGACACCTCGGTGACCGTTCCCGAACCGCGGACGGCGCGCTTCTGGGAGGACTTCTGGGCCGGGGCGCTGATCGTGGGCCCCGTGCTCGGCGCGCTCCTGCTGGGCGCGGTGCTGGGAACGGCGGCCCTGGTACGGGGTTCGCGCCGGATGCGCCGACGCCAGCCCTCCCCGCGCGCCCTGCGCCGCACCGCCGAGCGCGAGCGCGCGCGGCTGGCCGCCCTGGTCTCCTCCGACCGGTCCGAGCGCCTCCCCGGCTCGATGATGCCCCCGGTCGAGGCGGCGCTGATGGTCATGGACGCCGACCCCGACGACCTCGACCTGGTCGGGGTGGCGGTCGTCTCCCGCAGGGCGCACGCCGCGCTGGAGGACCCCGGCTCCGCGGAGGCCTCGCCGTGCATGGTCAACCCCCTGCACGGCCCCGCCGGGGCGTTCGAACGCGTCGGTCCGCGGGAGCGGCGGGGCCTGTTCCCCGTGTGCTGGGCGTGCGCCGCCCTGACCGAGCAGCGGCGCTCGGCCGCCGTGCTGCGCGTGCGCGACGGCGGGGGGACGCGGCGGGACCACCTGTCGATGAACGAACGCGCGTGGGTCCAGTACCGCTTCGGGGCCAAGAACCCCGCGCGCATGGCCGAGAGGCTCCTGGAGGAGATCGATGCCCGCTGATTCCCCGCCGGCCCGGTACGCGGCGCGGGCGCTGGCCGCGTCCTGCGCCGTGCTGCTCCTGTCCCCCGCGACCGGGGCCCTGGCCCAGGACCTGGACGCGCAGGACCCCGGCGCCCAGGGCCGGGAGGACCGCACCCAGGTCGTCGCCGACGCGCTGGAGGAGTCGCCCGTCTACGTCGACCCCGCCTACGAGTCCGCCTTCCCGGCCGAGGACCAGGAGCGCGTCGCCGGGATCATCGAGTCCTCCGACCTGGACCTGTACGTGATCGCGGTGCCCCTGACGGACGGCGACGCCTGGGACGGGGACGCGGCCACGCTCGTGTCGGTCGTGCACGACCGCAGGGGCGGCGGAGAGGGGCACTACCTGGCCTACGACGAGGTGTCGGGGTACCACGGGGCGGACTTCGGCCCCGGCGCCCAGGACGAGGCCCCCGCGCACCACGGAGCCCTGGCCGCCTCCTACGAGACGGACTTCGACGGCTCCATGCTCCAGCAGGCCGAGGCGGCCGTGGAGGCCGCGCTGTCCGACGACCCCCGCGCGGCCTACGAGGCGGCCCTCCAGGCCTACGAGGAGGCCAACCCCCAGATCGTGGACCCGGGCGCGAATGTCGGACAGGAGGCCGACACGGGGCAGGGCGCGGCCTCGGACACGGGGTCCGGCCCGCTGCTCGCGGTCGGGGCCGTGGTCGCGGTCCTGCTCGCGCTCGTGCTGGCGCTGCTCGTGCGCAACCGCCTCACCGCGCGCCGGGGCAGGCGCAGGGCGGCCTCGATCACCCAGCACGCGGCCTTCGACAACGCCGACCGCGCCCAGCTGGACTCCCTGGTCGAACAGGCCGAGCGCGACCTCATCGAGGTGGGCGAGCGCCTGAGCCGGACGGACGCGGGCGCGGGACCGGACACCAGGTCGGGCCAGAGCCTCCAGCGCGCCCTGGACGCCCGCTCCGCCGCCGCCGCGGTCCACGACCGGATGGCCGCCGAGGGGGCCACCCTGCCCGACGCCGTGGGCGTGCTCGTGCTGCTCGACATCGCCGAGGACGCGCTGGAGAGCGCGGCCAAGGGCTCGCGCTCCGCCGTCCGGCGCCGCCACTGCTACGCCAACCCGCTGCACGGCACGAACACCAAGGTGACGCCCTGGCGGGAGTTCGGCGGCACGCGCACCATCCGCGTCCCGCTGTGCCCGGGGTGCGCCAGGGCCGTGCGCGACCGGGTCCGCCCCGTCGTCCTGCCCGCCGAGCACGACGGCGACACGGTGCCCTACTACGAGGTGCCCGCCGAGGAGAGCGTGTGGGCCGCCACCGGCTACGGCACGCTCACCGACGACCTCGTCCAGCGCGTCCAGCGCGGCGACCACCGGCCCCGGGGACGGGCCCGCTGACGGGTCCGGCCGTGACGCGGGCGGGTATTCGGACGGGTCCGGGGAGAGAACGTTTCGTCCCCGCACGGCATCGGACCACAGGGAACGGGACTTCGGTGCCCGCCCATGTCCCCGGGTCCGGGCCGACCGAAACGTGGCTATAGTTCCCACGGGCCCGTCATGGGTCCGCCGGGGGAAGCGATGACGACGGATACGGGGTGGCCTGGTGGAGGACCAGCACGTCCAGAAGGGTAGCGGCGGGGCGGGCCAGCCCCCCGGCCGCACGGCGGGGAACTACCGGCTGGTGCGGTCGCTGGGACGCGGCGGTTTCGGCGAGGTGTTCCTCGGAGAGGACCCCGACGGCGGTCGCGCCGCGGTCAAGATCCTGCACGCCAGCTGGGCGGGGGATCCGGAGATGCGCCGCCGCTTCAGCACCGAGGTCGAGCAGGCCCGGCGGGTGAGCGGCTTCTGCATCGCCGCGATCCTGGACGCCGACCCCGGGGCCGCCGAGCCGTGGATCGCCACCGAGTTCATCGACGGCCCCACGCTCCAGCGCGCCGTGGCCACCGAGGGCCCGCGCGGCGGCGTCGAACTGCACCGCCTGGCCATCTCCACGGCCACCGCGCTGGCCGCGATCCACGCGGCCGGGGTCGTGCACCGCGACCTCAAACCCGACAACATCATGCTGGCCGCGGACGGGCCGCGGGTGATCGACTTCGGTATCGCCCGCGCGGTCGAGACCACCTCGGTCACCGCCAGCGGTGTGGTGGGCACGATCGGGTACATGGCACCCGAGCAGCTGGAGGGCATGCGGCTGACCTCGGCGGTGGACATCTTCTCCTGGGGCTCGGTGATGGTCTACGCCGCCACCGGCCACGAGGCCTTCCCCGGCCCCACCCAGGCCTCCCGCATCGCCCGCATCCTGGGCGGCGAGCCCGACCTCGGCCCCCTCACCGAACCCCTGGCCGGGATCGTCCGCGCCTGCCTGGACAAGGACCCCGACCGGCGCCCCGACGCCACCACCCTGCTCAACCAGCTGATCTCCGCGCCCGCCGAGGGCACGGCCGCGCGCCCGGCGGTCCCCGCGCGGACGGGCGACGGCGGCACCCGGGTCCTGCCCCCGGTCGACGGGCGCACCCGGGTGGAGACGGACCCGACCCGGGTCGCCCCCGACGAGCCCCCGCGGACCGGCCCCACCCGCGTGGCTCCCCCGGTCCCGGTGGACCCGACCCGCGTCGCTCCCGCGGACCCGCCGAGGGTGGACGCGACCCGCGCCTACACGCAGATGGCCTCGGGCGCCGCCGCGGCCGGTCTGGCGCCGCCTGCCGCGCCGCCGTACCCGACGGCTCCGCCGCCCTACCCCCCGCCGTCCGACGCGCCGGCGACCCCGCCGCCCTACGGACGGCCCTCCGGCGCGGACCCGGTGAGCGGCCCCCACACGCCGCCGCCCTACCCCCCGCTGTCCGGGGCGGGTGCGGCCAGCGGCCTCCACACCTCGCCGCCGTACCGGTCGGGCGTGCCCCCGTACCACTTCCACGGCATCCGGTTCACCGACCCGGGCGACCTCGCCGAGGCCATGCAGCAGAACTGGAGCGCGGCCGTTCAGGTCTTCAGCGACCCGGCCGAACGGGCGGCACTGGGCGCCTGGCTCGTCAACGACCTCGGCGACACCACCGTGGACCGGTCCCTGTTCCGCGGACACGTCAACAACGACGCCAACCTGGCGCTGGCCTCGTTCGTCTCGCAGCTGCGCCCCGACCTGCCGCCGATCTTCCGCGGCCGGGGCGCCACCGTGGCCGAGCTGGGCGAGATGTTCGACGACCCGCGTCCTCTGCTCACCGGCGCGCCCAAGGCCAACGAGATGGTCCTCATGGCCCGTCCGAGCGTGCTCAGGACCATGGGCGCCCACCACGGCGCCGACTCCGCCGACCTGATGCGGCTCGCCGAGCAGCTCGACGAGGCCGAGCGGGCCGCCAACGCCTTCCAGGAGCAGCTCACCGCCGAACTGGAGGGCTGGCGCGCGGCGCGCGTCAGCGTGAGCGCCGCCCTCATCCTGGCCTTCCTGCTGCGCCCCGAGCGCCTGGTGCCGCCCGGCGACGGCGGCGACACGGGCGTGGGGGAGTGGGTGTCGATCCTCTGGAGCCGCGTCGAGGGGGCTCCGGTGCCCGTCAGCGCCGGGTACGCGGCCGTGGTCTACGGCGCCCTGTCGACCATGCGGGCGCTGGCCGAACAGCGGCGGAGCTGGGAGACCCGGCACAACAAGGTCAGCACCGACCACGCCGACCTGCGCCGCGGGGTGAAGCTCCAACAGCGGCTGCTCCTGGGCCTGCGGATCTGCCGGTTCGCCATCTTCGGCATCCCCGCCGGTCTGCTCGCCGGGATGGCGACGGGCAGCGGCTTGGAGGGGGCCGCCGGTCTGCTCATGTCGGTGGGCCTGCTCGGCCTGGTCGGGGCGATCGCCCTGGAGGTGACCGTGCGGATCGTCTCCGGCGGCGTGGCCCGGCGCAACCAGCGCTCCCAGGAGCTCAACGGCGCGGCGGCCCAGCTGCCGCAGCTGACGTCGGGCGTCGCCCGCATCCAGGGCGACCTGCGCAGGGCCAGGGAGATCTGCGGGCGGCGCTGACCCGCGCGCCGCGCCGACCGCGTTCCGGGTCCGGCGCGGCTTCCGCCGCCCCGCGGATCCGCCGTGCCAGAGTGGGGACCGTGCGCAGAGCAGGAGGCGGTCCGGGTCGTCCCGTGCGCCTGGGGGCGTTCCTGGGGTTCGTGGTCCTCCTCCAGTTCGGGTACCCGGTCACCATCCACGGTCCCGTCTGGACGGCGCTCTACCTGGTCGCCCACGTGGGAGTGGTGCTCTCCGGCGTCGTGATGGTGCGCGGGGCGAACGACCGGATCGCCCCCACCGCCGCCACGGGCGCGATCCTTCTGTGCTGCGCGGCCTGGGTCGGCGCGACCGGGGGCGGGGGCGCGTCGCTGGTGTCGATGTTCGCGGCGGGTGCGGCCTTCCAGCTCGCGCTCATGTACTCCCTGCTGCGGTTCGTCTACCGCAGGAGCCGGACCCACGAGCTGGAGATCGTCCTGGCGGCGGTGTGCGTCTACCTCCTGCTCGGCGGTCTGTTCACCACCGTGTTCGGCGCTCTGGAGAGCCTGCGGCCCGGGAGCTTCGCCGACTCCGCGCATCCGGACGGCCGGGTCACCTGGCAGCAGTTCGTCTACTTCTCCTACGTCACGCTGGCCACCTCGGGCTACGGCGACGTCGTGCCGGTCTCGGCGTGGGCGCGCTCGCTGTCCGCGGCCGAGGGCGTCGTGGGCACGCTGTTCCTGACCACGGTCGTGGCCCGCCTCGTCGGCGCCTTCACCGGCATCCGCCGGGAGGACGGCCGCGCGGTCACCGGCTGAGGGGTCCGGCCCAGGGGCGCGGGGCGCCGGGGACGGCCAGGGAGTCCAGGCGGGCGGCGATGGCGGCGCGCGCGGCGGCGTAGGGGGTCTCCAGGTCGTCCTCCAGCAGGGAGAGCGAGTTGGCGGTCTCCATGAAGGCGCGCAGCTCGAAGGCCAGCAGCGCGGGATCGGTCCCCTCGGAGAGCTCGCCCAGCTGGCGGGCGTCCTCGGCGGTGCGCACGAGCAGGTCCCGCCACTGGCGACTGGCCTCCCGCAGCGCGTCGCGGACCCGTCCGGGCCGGGACTCGAACTCGGCGATGGCGGTGTAGAACAGGCAGCCGCCCCGGAACACGCGCCCGCGCGAGTAGCCGATCCAGTCCAGGCACAGCCGCCACAGCCGTCCCGCGCCGGGGCGCACCTCCAGGGCTTCGCGCACCACGTGCCGGACGAAGACGGCGCGTCCGGCCTCCAGGGTGGCCAGCTGCAACTCCTCCTTGGAGCCGAAGTGGGCGAACACCCCGCTCTTGCTGACCCCGAGCTCCTTGGCGAGCCGCCCCAGGGACAGGCCCTCCAGGCCCTCCACCGACGCCGTGTGCACCGCGTGCTCCAGCACGGTCCGGCGGGTCTGGTCGCCCCGTTGCAGACGTCCGTCGGTCCGCGCGGTCATACGCGCCCTCCCCCCGGGTTTCGCCCGCAGGGGCGAAGAGTGAACGTTCGGTCGGTTACGTCGTAAGGATACAAGTCACTTGACGGAAGCGGCATGACGAACAAATAATACGATCGTTCGTATAGTTTGATGACGCCAGCCGCCCCCACCGGAGGAGACCCCCCGTGAACACCACCCGTCTCGTCGGCACGGCCCTCAACGCGGTCGCCGTGCCCGCCCCGCGCCTGGCCGGGAACCTGCTGCGCAGGCTGTGGTCCCGCGCGGGACGACCGCGCACCGTCGCCGCCGCCGACCTGGACCTGCACGAACGGGCCCGCGTCCAGACCCTGCGGGTGCGCGGATGGGAGGTGGCCGCCTACTCCTGGGGCGACGGCGCGCGCCCCGTCCTGCTCGTCCACGGCTGGAGGTCGCGCGCCTCCCGCTTCGCGCCGCTCGTCCGGCGGCTGCTCGACCTCGGCTACAGCCCCGTCTCCTGGGACGCGCCCGGCCACGGGGCCACGCCCGGCCCCGTGGGCACCATCCTGGACGCGCGCGAGATCATGGGCCTGCTCCAGTCCCGCCACGGGCGCTTCGCGGCCGTCGTCGCGCACTCCCTGGGCGTGCCCTTCGCCGTGCACGCCCTGCGCGAGGGGGTCGAGGCCGACCGGGCGGTCCTGGTGGCCGGGGTGTCGGACTTCGCCTTCACCGTCGACGGCTTCGCCGCGGCACTCGGCCTGGGCCCCCGGGCCGTGGCGGTCCTGCGCCGGGCGGTCGAGGAGTACCACTTCGGGGGCGATCCGACCGTGTGGACCCGCTTCTCCGTGGCCGAGGGGGCCGCCGACCTCACCCAGCCGCTCCTGCTGCTGCACGACGAGCACGACGCCGTCGTCCCCACGGCGCAGTCGCACCTGACGCTGGCCGCCCACCACGGGCGCGCGCGTCTGGTCACCACCTCGGGGCTGGGACACAGCGCGCTGCTCTCCGACGCGGCCGTGCTCGACACCATCACCGGGTTCGTCCGCGGGGCCCGCGAACCGGTCCGCGGCGGCGGAGAACTGCCGGGAGCGGTCGGGGCCTGACCGGACCGGCGGCCGGTCACCGGGCGGGGTTGGCGACCACCACGTCGGCGTGCTCCCGGGGGCGCTCGCGCCGGTGGAACGCCTCCTCCTGCTCCGCCCACGCCTGCCGGTGCGGCGCGTAGACGGACGCGTCCCACCGGCCGTCCAACCGCCGCGCGCGCTCACCGTCGGACGCCTCCACCCACACCAGCAGGTCCAGCAGGCCGCGCACGGCGGCGGCGCCGGAGCCGCCGCCCTCCACCACGAGGACCCCGCCCGCCGCCACCTCCCCGGGCAGCGCCGTCCACTCCCGCGCGAACGCACCCCGATCCCAGTCGTAGCGCCGCCAGGCCGCCCGCTCCCCGCGCGCGAGCGGGGCCAGGACCCGCTCGCGCAGCAGCTCCGATCCCTCGTCCAGACCCCGCCAGCCCGGGTAGAGGTCCTCCATGGTCAGCACGGCGGCGGCCTCGCCCCGCCGGGCCAGGGCCGCGCGCAGCGCGTCGGCCACCGTGCTCTTGCCCGCGCCCGAGCGGCCCTCGACCGCCACGGCGCGCGTCCGGCCCGGAGGCCGGGCGGGCGGGGGGACCGCCCGCGCCAGGAGGTCGGCCCAGCCGGGCTCGGCGGTGCTGATGCGTGCTCTGCTCACCTTCGGACCCTAACGCGGCGGATGCGAAGTTCCGGCTTGCGTTCATTGCTTGTAGCATTCCTCGCAACAGTGCCGAAACTCGGCCACGAAAGCAGGGGGAGGGCACCTGGTGACCGAGGCCGCCACGACACCGGGATCACAGTCAGCCCTGCGCCAGGCCAACGAGCGGCGGGTCGTGGACGTGCTGCGCAGCGAGGGCACCCGCACCCAGGCCGAGCTGGCCCGGGCCACCGGCCTGTCCGCGGCCAGCGTCTCCAACATCGTCCGCGGCCTGCGCGCCGCCGGGACGGTCTCGGTGCGCGACACCTCCTCCAACGGCCGCCGGGCCAAGGCGATCACCCTCGTGCGCCAGCCCGGCGCGGTCGTGGCCGTGGACTTCACCGCCGACAGCGTCCGCGTCGCGGTGGGCGACAGCGACGGCAACATGCTGGCCCGCGAGGAGATCGGCTACGACGTGGCCTCCGACGCCGAGCGCGGGGTGCGCCGCGCCGCCTGGCTGGCCGAGACCATCCTGCTGCGCAGCCGGGTCGACCGGGGCACCGTGTCCTCGGTGGTGGCCTCCATCCCGGGGCCGATCGATCCCGGCACCGGCGAGGTCGGCGGCATCTCCTGCCTGACCCGCTGGGCGGGCTTCCGCCCCGCCAAGGCGCTGACCGAACGGCTGGGCCTGGAGGTGCTGGCCGAGAACGACGCGAACCTCGCGGTCCTGGCCGAACAGCACCGGGGCGCGGGCGTGGGCGCCGAGCACGTCGTCCACCTGGTCATCAGCGACGGCGTGGGCGCGGGCATCATGATGTCGGGCCAGCTCTTCCGCGGCGCGGGCGGCACGGCCGGGGAGATCGGGCACATCGCGCTGGACCCGCGCGGGCACGTGTGCCGGTGCGGCAACCGGGGCTGCCTGGAGACCTTCGTCGGCGCGAGCTACCTGCTGGACATGCTGCCGCAGAACACCGACGTGGCCCGCGGTCCCGGCCCCGCCCGGATCCCGGACATGGTGGCCGCGGCGCTGGAGGGCGACCCCGGCAGCCGCCGCATCATCGCCGAGGCGGGCACCGCGCTGGGCCAGGGCACCGCGATCGTGGCCAACCTGTTCAACCCGGACCGGGTCGTCGTGGGCGGCGACCTGGCCGAGGCCGGCGACCTGCTGCTGGAGCCGATGCGCCGGTCGATGGAGCTGGGCTCGCTGGGCAGTGCCCTGGAGCGGCTCGAACTGCTGCCGAGCGCGCTGGGCAGGGACGCCTCGCTGTACGGGGCGCTGCGCATGGCCGCCCAGCACGCGAACTGAACAGTCCGAAACCTGATTTCCTGTACCACCGGTGACGCGGAGGCGGCGCGCGGTCGCACCGCGTCGCCGCGGCGGGCGTGCGCAGCCCTCCGCAGGGACCCGCAGCAGGTCGGGCGGCGGGCGGTTCCTCCGCCGAACGGAGTTCGCACGTAGGCTGACGGGACGGCGAACACCGAGGTCAGTGCCGGAGCGGGCCGTCGTTCGGTAAAAACCGAAACTCCTTCACGTGAGCTCACACGTCCAGAACCCCGCTCTGGCCTGGGTTTTCCGTGGTTTCACATCCTGAACGCAAGGTCCGTGATGTTTCGGTTATGTGTTCAGGAGTTGACGACAAGGTAGCGGCGGGGTTTGACTTCACTCCACCACTCGCGAGTTCCACCGTCCGCATCCCCCGTCATGAGAGGTACCTAGCGTTGAACGCACGACGCTTCACACCGCGGCACACGGCTGCCGGCTTCGCCGCCGCGGGAGCCGCTCTCGCCCTCCTCGTCTCCGGTTGTGGCTCGCTCACGACCAGCGGTGGCGAGGCCGAGCAGGAGACCCACACCGTGGAGGAGGGCTTCCACGTCGGACTGCTCCTGCCCGACCTCCACACGGCCCGCTACGAGGCCTTCGACCGCCCCTTCTTCGAGGAGGCGATGAACGAGCTGTGCCCCAACTGCGAGATCTCCTACGCCAACGCGGACCAGTCCGTGAGTGAGCAGCAGACCCAGGCCCAGGCCATGCTGACCGACGGTGTGGACGTGCTCGTCCTGGACCCGGTGGACGCCGCCGCCGCGGCCGGGACGGTCAACGAGGCCAGGTCCCAGGGCGTGCCCGTGGTCGCCTACGACCGCCTCGCCGAGGGCGGTGCGGACATGTACGTCTCCTTCGACAACAACCGCGTCGGCCAGGTCCAGGCCGAGTCGCTGCTGGAGGCCCTGGAGGAGGAGGGCACCACCGGTGACGGCTCGATCGTCGTCATGCACGGCTCGCCCACCGACCCCAACGCCGCCAGCTTCAAGGCCGGTGCCATGGGCGTCTTCGAGGACCAGATCGAGATCGGCCAGGAGTTCGACACCCCGGAGTGGTCGCCGGACGAGGCCAACGCCCAGATGGAGGGCGCCATCACCTCCCTGGGCCTGGACGAGATCACCGGCGTCTACGCCGCCAACGACGGCATCGCCTCCGGCGTCATCTCCGCCCTGCGCAGCGCGGGCGTGAGCGTGGAGGACCTGCCCCCGGTGACCGGACAGGACGCCGAGCTCGCGGGCATCCAGCGCATCATCGCCGGTGAGCAGTACATGACCGTCTACAAGGCGATCCAGCCCGAGGCCCAGGTCGCCGCCGCCATGGCCGTCGGCCTGGCCACCGGTGAGGACCCCGAGCTGGGCGAGCGCACGCTCACCGAGGTCGAGGACGGAGGCGGCGAGACCGTCCCCGCCGTCCTGCTGGAGCCGATCGCGGTCACCGCGGAGAACGTCGGCGACACGGTCGTCTCGGACGGGATCTACAGCATCGAGGAGATCTGCACCGACGACTACGCCGACACGGACTTCTGCCAGGAAGCCCTGTAGAGCCGGTGCGGACGTCCCAGGCCCGGGACGGCGGGGCGCCCCGCCGCCCCGCCGTCCCGGACCAGGGCGAGAGAAGAGAAGCGAACGCATGAGCACACCAGTCCTGGAACTGTCCGGGATCTCCAAGACCTTCGGCGCCGTCCGCGCCCTGAGCGACGTCGACTTCCACGTCGGCGAGGGCGAGGTCGTCGCCCTGCTCGGTGACAACGGCGCCGGCAAGTCCACGCTGGTCAAGGTCATCTCCGGAGCCCACCCCGCCGACAGCGGCGGTGTCATCACCTGGGACGGCAAGCCGGTCAGCATCAACGCCCCCTCCGACGCCCAGCGCCTGGGGATCGCCACCATCTACCAGGACCTCGCGCTGTGCGACAACCTGGACATCGTCGGCAACCTCTTCCTGGGCAACGAGAAACTGCACTTCCCCGGCACCCTCGACGAGGTCGAGATGGAGGGCCGGGCCATGGAGCTGCTGGACTCGCTGTCCGTGCGGATCCCCAGCCTGCGCGTCCCGGTGGCCTCCCTCTCCGGAGGCCAGCGCCAGATCATCGCCATCGCCCGCTCCCTGCTGGGCAAGCCGCGCGTGGTGATGCTCGACGAGCCCACCGCCGCCCTGGGCGTCGCCCAGACCGCCCAGGTCCTCGACCTCATCGAGCGCCTGCGCGACCAGGGCCTGGGCGTGCTGCTGATCAGCCACAACATGGCCGACGTGCGCGCGGTGGCCGACCGCGCCGTGGTCCTGCGCCTGGGCCGCAACGCCGGGGACTTCCCCGTCGCGGAGACCAGCTACGAGGAGATCGTGGCCGCCATCACCGGTGCCGCCGACAACCCGGTCAGCCGCCGCTCCGAGCGCACCGGCGCCTCGGCCCTGGCCACGGAGGACAAGTGATGACCCAGCAGACCCCCGTCTCCAAGGCACCCGCCAAGGGTGCGGGCGGCTCCGCCGAGTCCAAGCGCGACCCGCGCCTGCTGACCACGGCGGCCTCGCCCAAGGGCTGGCTCGACGCCCTGCGCCGCAACCTGCGCGGCGGCGAACTGGGCCCGATCCCCGTGGTCATCGGCCTGATCCTCATCGCCGTCGTCTTCCAGTCGGCCAACGACCGGTTCCTGTCGCCGCAGAACCTGTCCAACCTGACCGTGCAGATCGCCGCCATCGGACTGATGACCACCGGCGTGATCATGGTCCTGCTGCTCGGCGAGATCGACCTGTCCATCGGCTCGGTCGCCGGACTCGCCGCCGCGGTCCTGGGCGTGCTGGCCGTCAAACAGGGCGTCTCGGAGTGGATCGCGATCGGCGCGGCCCTCGTCGTCGGCCTCGTCGTGGGGCTGGTCCACGGCGTCGTCTTCGCCAAACTCGGGGTACCGGCCTTCGTGGTCACCCTCGCGGGCCTGTTGGGCTGGCAGGGCCTGCACCTGTACCTGATGGGCGCCGACGGCACCATCAACACCAGCCCGAGCGGGCCGATCTCGCTGCTGACGCAGACCTTCTTCGTCCCGGTGGTGGGCTGGGCGCTCGCCGTCCTGGCCGTCGTCCTGTACGTGGTCTCCGTGGCGGCGGCGGAGCGGCGCAGGCGCCAGGCCAACCTGCCCTACAAGCCCTGGACCGAGATCCTCTTCCGGGCGGCCCTGCTGTTCGTGCCGATCCTCGTCGCCGTGTGGGTGCTCAACCAGTACAAGGGCGTGCCGCTGGCCTTCCTGATCTTCGTGGGCTTCGTGGTCGTGCTCGACCTGGTCCTGCGCAAGACCCGCTACGGCCGCATGGTCTACGCCGTCGGCGGCAACTCCGAGGCGGCGCGCCGCGCCGGCATCAACGTGGACATGATCCGCATCTCGGTGTTCGGGATCGCCTCCGTCCTGGCCGCCCTGGGCGGGATCATGCTCACCTCGCGCAACTTCGCGGCGAGCGTGGCCACCGGTGGCGGCGAGGAGCTGATGATGGCCATCGCCGCCGCGGTCATCGGCGGGCCCCACCNCGCCTACTCCGCCCTGCTGGGCGGTCTGGTCCTGGGCGCGATCACCTCCGGCCTGCTGCTGCTGCAGATGGACACCTCGGTCCGGTTCATGATCACCGCCGCGGTCCTGCTGGTCGCGGTCATCCTGGACTCCGTCTCCCGCCGGGGCCGCAAGACCCACGCCAGGGGAGGCGCCTGACCGGCGCGGCCGCACGAGCCATCCCCGGGCGGCCGACGGCGCCCACTCCCCGCCGTCCCCGCCCCCTCCCACCCGGTCCGGCGCCCCAGGCGCCGGACCGGGCCTTCGTGCTGCCCGCCGTGTCCGGCGCCCGCGCGGTCGTCCCATCTCCCTACCTCCTGAACCCGGTCGGGACGGTGGGGATGTAGCGTCGCACGTCGTGCCCGTAGAACTCTCCGCCGCCTCCTTCCTCGCGCCCAGCGGCCACGGCCTGCTCGACCCCACCGACGTGGTGGCGTTCGTCGTCGCCGCGGTGGTCGCCGTCGTCGTCGGGGCCGCGGTGCAGAGCACCGTCGGCCTCGGCCTCGGGCTGGTCGCCGCGCCCGTCCTGTCCTTCCTGGACCCCACCCTCGTGCCGGGGGCGCTCCTGGTCGCCGTGATCATCCTGCCCGGGCTCACGCTCCTCCAGGAGTGGCGGCACGTGGACTGGCGCGGCATCGCCTGGGGGCTGCCCGCGCGCCTTCCCGGGACCGTCCTGGGCGTGTGGGTGGTGGCCGCCCTGGAGCCCCGCGCCCTCGCCGGCGCGGTCGGGGCGATGGTGCTGGTGGCCGTCGCCCTCTCGGCCTGGTCCCTGCGGGTGCGCATCACCCCGGTCTCGCTCGTGGCGGCCGGGACCCTGTCCGGGCTCACCGGCACCGCCACCACGATCGGCGGCCCGCCCATGGCGCTGCTCTACCAGTACGAGGAGCCCGCCCGGGTCCGCGCCACCCTGGCCGCGTTCTTCCTCCTGGGCGGCGCGGTCTCCCTGACCGCCCTCGTCCTGGGCGGCCAGATGGACGCCCGGACCGCCGCCGTCGGGGTCTGCGCGATCCCCTTCGTCGCCGTGGGCTTCCTCGCCGGAACCGTGCTGCGCCGCCGCGTCGACGGAGGACGGCTGCGCGTGGCCCTGTTGGCGGTGGTCTCGCTCTCCGCGCTGGGCCTGCTCGCCCAGGCCGCCCTGGGATGACGCGCGGCCAGGGGCGATACCGCTTCGGGGACCGAGTAATGTACGCGAAAACCCGGTAACCGGACGTCGTGGGCGCGCCGAGGGCCGCTCCCGCGCGGGGTTGGGTAGGACCCGTGGACGTACGCCCATAAACTCGGGTATGCATACCTGCCGGTAGCCAAGTCCGGCCCACGTCAGGGGCCCGGAACGGCAAACTCAACGGACACGCGGGACGAGGGGACTGACGAGACAGTGGCACTGTTCGAGTCGATACACAATCCGGAAGCGCTCAAGAGGCTTCCGGCCGACCAGCTCCCTGCGCTGGCACAGGAGATCCGGGACTTCCTGGTCGACTCCTGCTCCCAGACCGGCGGGCACCTGGGCCCCAGCCTCGGCGTCGTCGAGCTGACCATCGCGCTGCACCGGGTCTTCGACTCCCCGAAGGACCCCGTCATCTTCGACACCGGGCACCAGGCCTACGCGCACAAGATCCTCACCGGCCGCCACGACTTCACCAACCTCAAATCCGAGGGCGGCCTGTCCGGGTACCCCTCCCGCGCCGAGTCCGAGCACGACTTCGTCGAGAACTCCCACGCCTCCACCGCCCTGTCCTACGCCGACGGCATGGCCAAGGCCAACGAGGTGCAGGGCCGCACGGACCGCACCGTGGTCGCCGTCATCGGCGACGGCGCCCTCACCGGCGGCATGGCCTGGGAGGCGCTCAACAACATCGCCGAGCGCCGGGACCGGCGCCTGGTCGTCGTGGTCAACGACAACGGCCGCTCCTACTCGCCCACCATGGGCGGCCTGGCCGACCACCTCGCCTCCCTGCGCATGGCCCCCGGCTACGAGCAGGCCCTGGACCTGGCCAAGACCACCCTCAACCGCACGCCCGTGGTCGGCCAGCCCCTCTACGAGGCGCTGCACGGCATCAAGAAGGGCCTCAAGGACGCCATCCAGCCGCAGATGATGTTCGAGGACCTGGGCCTGAAGTACCTCGGTCCCATCGACGGCCACGACGAGCAGGCCCTGGAGAAGGCGCTGCGCCGCGCCCGCGACTTCGGCGGCCCGGCGATCGTCCACTGCATCACCCAGAAGGGCAAGGGCTACGCCCCGGCCGAGAACCACGACGAGGACCAGTTCCACGCCCCCGGCCCCTTCGACGTGGCCACCGGCCAGGCCAAGCCCGGACCCAAGGCCGTCAAGTGGACCTCGGTCTTCGCCGACACCATGGTGGAGATCGGCGCCGAGCGCCCCGACGTGGTGGCCATCACCGCCGCCATGCTCCACCCCACCGGCCTCAACAAGTTCGCCGAGGCCTACCCCGAGCGCACCTTCGACGTGGGCATCGCCGAGCAGCACGCCGCCACCTCGGCCACCGGCATGGCCATGAACGGCCTGCACCCGGTCGTGGCCGTCTACGCCACCTTCCTCAACCGCTGTTTCGACCAGGTGCTCATGGACGCCGCCCTGCACCGCCAGGGCGTCACCTTCTGCCTGGACCGCGCCGGGATCACCGGCAACGACGGCGCCAGCCACAACGGCATGTGGGACATGTCCATCCTCCAGGTGGTCCCGGGCCTGCGCCTGGCCGCGCCCCGCGACGCCGAGCGCCTGCGCACCCTGGTGCGCGAGGCCGTCGCCGTCGAGGACGCGCCCACCGTCGTGCGCTACCCCAAGGGCGCGGTCGCCGAGCAGCTGGACGCCGTGGGCAGGGTCGGCTCCATGGACCTGCTCCGCCGGGCGGCCGACGGCGGCAACTCCAAGGACCTGCTCATCGTGGGTGTGGGCACCATGGCCCAGGTCGCCTGCGAGGTCGCCGACCGGATGGCCGCCCAGGGGCTGGGCGTCACCGTCGTCGACCCCTTGTGGGTCAAGCCCCTGGACGAGGCCCTGGTCGCCGAGGCCGCCGAGCACAGCGTCGTCGCGGTCATCGAGGACAACGGCCGCACCGGCGCCGTCGGCGACGCCGTGGCCCGCCTGCTGCGCGACCACGACGTCGACGTGCCGGTGCGCACGTTCGGCATCGCGCAGGAGTTCCTGGACCACGCCAAGCGCGACGACATCCTGCGCGAGCAGGGCCTGACCCCCCAGGAGCTGTCCCGCAGCCTCACCGAGACGGTCTCCCGGCACACCGACGGCGCCAAGTCCGCCGGCGAACTGGCCGACGAGACCGCCTGAGCACACGCGTCCCAGGCAGCCCGGGGGACGACCCCGGGCTGCCAGAATGGGCGTATGAGCTCCTCCGAACCTGAGCAGCACAGCACCGCCGCACCGCTCCGGGTGGCCGTGATCGGCTCCGGCCCGGCGGGCGTCTACGCCGCCGACGCCCTGACCCGGCAGCGGCGCGTGCCCGTCCGGGTCGACGTCATGGACCGCCTGCCCACGCCCTACGGGCTGGTGCGCTACGGAGTGGCCCCCGACCACACCAAGATCAAGGGTGTGGCCCGGGCGCTGCGCAGGGTTCTGGAGCACCCCGACGTGCGCTTCGTCGGCGGGGTCGAGTTCGGCGCCGACCTCACCCGCGCCGACCTGGCCCGCACCCACCACGCCGTCGTCTACGCCACCGGCGCCAGCGTCGACCGCCGCATGGACGTGCCGGGGGAGGACCTGCCCGGCAGCGTCGCCGCCACCGACTTCGTCAACTGGTACTGCGGGCACCCCGACACGGCCCTGGAGCGGTTCGTGCTCGACGCCGAGGAGGCCGTCGTGGTCGGGGCGGGCAACGTCGCACTGGACGTGGTGCGCATCCTCGCCAAGACCGCAGACGAGCTCCGCCACACCGACATCCCGCAGCCGGTCCTGGACGTGCTCGCCGCCAGCCGTGTGCGCACCGTCCACCTGCTGTCGCGGCGCGGCCCCCTCCAGGCCAAGTTCACCGCGCCCGAGCTGCGCGACCTGCTCGCGCTGCCCGGCGCCGACGTCGTCGTGCGCTCCGAACAGGTCGACATCGACCCCACCGCCGTGGGCACCGGCGCCCCCGAGCTGCGCGACGTCGCCCGGGCCGCCCGCACCAACCTGCGGCTCCTGGCCGAACACGCCTCCCGCGAGCCCCGCGGGAGGGACCGCACCGTGCGGCTGCACTTCTGGGCCCGGCCCGTGGAGGTCCTCGGCCGGGAGGAGGGGCGCGTGAGCGGTGTGCGGGTGGAGGAGACCCGCCTGGACGCCCACGGGGTTCTGACCGGGACCGGCCGGACCACCGACCTGCCCGCCGGGATGGTGCTGCGCTCGGTGGGGTACGCGGGCGTCCCGCTGCCGGGGGTGCCCTTCGACGCCCGGGGGCGCACCGTCCCCCAGGAGGGCGGGCGCGTCCTGGACGCCGACGGCGGCGCGGTCCGGGGGGACTACGTGGCCGGATGGATCAAGCGGGGCGCCAGCGGCGTGATCGGCACCAACAAGTCCGACGCCGCCGCGACCGTGCGCGCCCTGCTGGAGGACGCCGGGGAGCTGCGCGCGGCGGCCCCGGCACTGGTGCCGCTGGAGACCGTGCTGGACGAGCGCGGGGTGGCCCACAGCGACTACGAGGACTGGCTGCGCATCGACACCGCCGAGGCCGACCAGGCCGTGGAGCTGGACCGGGGCGAGCGGGTCAAGCTCCACGGCTGGGGGGCCTACCGCAGGGTCGTCGGCGGCTGACCGCCCTGTCGTGGAGCGTTGGCCGGTAGGAGCCGGACGCGGACCGGCCGGAGCCGTCGCCGGTGTGACGCAAGGGTCTGACCTGCGATGATCTTGTACTTATAGCGAGTCTCGACCGTCGAACCTCGCTATAAGTACAAGATCACGGCGAAGGGGCGGGCGGTGACGCGTCAGGCGACCTGGTCGGTGGCGGCGTCGTAGGTGTTGCAGCCCTCCACGGTCGCCTGGGACCAGCCCTGCTCCAGCCAGAACGCCCGGTTGCCGGCGCTGCCGTGCGTGTCGAGGTCGCCGCCGCCGTTGAAGTGCTCGTTGGCCGTCCGCAGCGCCTCCTCGTCGGCGCCGGTGACCCCGCGCAGGCCCACACCGGCCATGCACTCGGCCTGGAGTTCGGTGCGGCGCAGCGCCTCCAGTTCGGCCTGCTCGTCCTCGGCCTTCCAGATCATGCCGTCCGCGATGCCCAGGATGCCGGTGGCGTACTGCACGTGGTGGCCGTACTCGTGGCCCATCAGGGCGAGCCAGACCTCCTCGCGCTGGCCCGGGGGCAGCAGGGCGCCCAGGTGGCGCACGTTGGGCAGCACGATGGTGATGCGGCTCAGGTCGCTCTGGTAGTAGGCGAGCGTGTACCCCTCCTCGGCCCCGGCGTCGGGGGAGTCGGGCGAGGTCCGGGTGACGGCGAACTCGGGCAGCTCCACGGACAGGCCCAGGTCCTCGAACACCGGTGCCCACAGCGTGTTCAGGCAGTCCCCGGAGACGCTCGCGAACTCCTCCCAGGACTCGTCGGAGCCCATGTCCAGCTCGGGGACGTCGCAGTCGACCGGCTCGGGCATGGCGACGTCGTAGAGGGGGTGGTCGGCGACGTCGACCTCCACCTGGTTGGGCCGCGTCCTGAGGCGGTCGTCGTAGTGGGCGGACAGGTCGACGCCGGTGGGCTGGGGCTCCTCCTGGGGGGTGGTGGCGACGATGAGGACGCTCGCGGCCAGCGCCACGAGGGCGACCACGGCGGCGCCCGCCGAACCGAGCAGGACGCCCGCGCCGCCGCGCCGCGAGGGCCGCCGCGGCGGCTGCGGCCAGGGCTGCGCGGGCTGCTGCCAGCCGGTCCCCGGGTGGGCGGCGGGGTGGCCGCCGGGCGGGAGGGCGAAGGGGTGGGGGTGCGTGTGGGCGGCCGGTGCCCGCCACGGGTGCGGCGCGGGGACGGG
This sequence comes from Nocardiopsis synnemataformans DSM 44143, assembly GCA_000340945.1. Classification (GTDB taxonomy): domain Bacteria; phylum Actinomycetota; class Actinomycetes; order Streptosporangiales; family Streptosporangiaceae; genus Nocardiopsis; species Nocardiopsis synnemataformans. The sequence goes on from ANAW01000077.1 coordinate 33,118, forward strand.
GCCCGGAACGGGCGGGCCGTACCCGGCGCCCGGGTGGACGGGGCGGCCGTAGGGGGCGCCGGGAGGAGCGGGGTGGTGGGGCGCACCGACCTGTGTCCGCCCCGGGGAGGGGGGAGCGGGGTGGTACGGCGGGGGGACCCGGGCGGGGGGCGCGCTGTCCGCGACCGGTCCGGGGTACGGGGGAGCCGGGCGCTGGACAGCGCTCCGCGTCCGCTCCGCGTGCGGGGGAGCCGGGACGGGGGGCGCGCTGTCCGCGGGTGCTCCGGAGGGCGGGGGAGCGGGCGCGGAGGACGCGCCGCCCCGGGTCCGCTCCGCCTCGCCGGATCCGCACCCGTCCGCTCCGCGTTCGGACCCGGCGGGCTCCTCGGCGCCGGGGCCGCCGACGGCGCCTTCGGTACCGGGCCGCTCGGGTCGGGGGGTCTCGTCTCCGGGCCGCTCACCGCCGGATGGGTTCTCCACGGGGTCAGTCCTCGCTATCGTGCCGCCGCGTGCCGGGGTGGGTCGTCTCCGCCTGGGGCGAATCCGGCAAGAGTCGCAGAACTCCAGTATGGGGCTTAACCGGACGTACCCGTGGTCGTGGGGGCGCTGCTCTCCGGCGGCCGGTAGCGGACCCCCAGGCCTGTCAGCATGCTCTGAAGCTCGGACTCGAAGAGCGGTTCCATGTCGTGCATCACGAAGTCGAGGTGCTCGAACACCTCCATGCACACGACCCCGTACAGGCGCACCCAGCACGTGCTGAGCACCATGACCGCCTCCACCGGGATGTGCGGCGCGGAGAAGCCGCAGGTGTCGGCGAAGGCCCGCAGCTCACGGGCCAGCTCCGGGGTGATGCGGTCCCCGTCGGGCAGTACGAACCGCTCCTCCGACAGCAGGCGGTCGAAGAGGGCGTAGAAGGTCGCGCCGAAGCGCCGACTGGTGTCCATCGCGAGTGCGATGTCCTCCTTGGGGATCAGGCGTACGCGCGGGCCGAACATGGTGGCGAACTCGGCCCGGTGCCCGACCGCCCAGGCCCGGAAGGCCCGCAGCGAGGTGAGGATGCGCAGGTCGGTGTCCTCGGCGGGCACGCTCGCGTCGGCGGCGGCCACCGCGTCGCCCAGCTCCTGGAACATGTCCGCGGTGATGAGCACCAGCAGCGAGTCGATCCCCGAGACGTAGCGGTACAGTCCCGGCGCGGTCATCCCCATCTCCCGGGCGATGGCGCGCAGGGACACCCCCGCGACCCCCTGCTCGACCAGGTGTCGGCGGGCGATCTGCTTGATCTCCGCCAGTGTGGCCTCGCGCACACGTTCGCGGCGGCTCGGCCTCCCGGCCCCCCGGTCCAGCTGCGGTTTCGTCATCTGCTGCGCTACACCCCGTCTCAGGCGCCCGGTCGGGGCGCTGTGGTCCTCGTCGACGACATTGACATCGTAACTGCTGCACGCTTTAGTAAACGCCGTTAGCGAACACCGTTAACGGACATGAAGTCTGTTTCCTGAAGGGGCGGCGCATGCCGACACACACGGGGCTTTTCGGGCGGCTCGGGCTGGGGGTCCACCGCTTCCGTTGGGCGGTCCTGGCCGCCACCGCGGTCTTCGCCGTCTTCTCCGGGATCTGGGGCTCGGGGGTCTTCTCCGACGTCAGCGAGAGCGGGTTCGAGGACCCCGCCTCGGAGTCCGCGCGGGCCACGCGCGTCCTGGAGGAGGAGCTGGGACACGACGGCGTCGACGTCGTCGCGGTCTACCGCAGCGACGAGATCCAGGTGGACAACCCCACCTTCGCCGCGGCCGTCCAGCGTGTCGCCGACGACATGCCCGAGGACGTGGTCGCCGGCTTCGACACCTACCTGGAGGAGGAGCTCAGCGAGACCGAGCGCGGCATGCTCGTGTCCGAGGACATGCACGCCACCTACATCCCCGTGACCCTCAGCGGGGAGACCCACGAGGACCGCCTCCACCAGTACGAGGAGGTGGTCGACCACCTGTCCTCCAGCAACCTGGAGGTCCACCTGGGCGGCTCGGTGGCGATCGAGAGCGAACTGGCCGAGAGAGCCGAGAGCGACGTCGTGCGCGCCGAGCTCATCACCCTGCCGATCCTGCTGTTCCTCCTGGTCCTGATCTTCGGCGGCCTGGTCGCGGGCCTGGTCCCGCTCGCCGTCGGCGGTCTGGCCATCCTGGGCTCGCTGACCCTCCTGCGCGCCCTGACCCACGTCACCGAGGTGTCGGTGTTCGCGATCAACGTCGCCACCATCCTGGGCCTGGGGCTGGCCATCGACTACGGCCTGTTCATGGTCAGCCGCTTCCGCGAGGAACTGCGGCGGGGCCGCGGCATCGCCGACGCGGTGAGCCGCACCGTCGACACCGCCGGGCGCACCGTCGCCTTCTCCGGCATCACCGTCGGCATCGCCTTCGCGGGCCTGCTCTTCTTCCCCCAGCCCATCCTCCAGTCGATCGGCTGGGGCGGTATCGCCGTCGTGGTGTTCGACCTGCTGGCCGCACTGGTCTTCCTGCCCGCGCTGATGTCCGTGGTCGGCCACCGGATCGACCGCCTCCGGCTGCCGCTGCCCCGCCGCACCGTCACCGGCGCCGTGCACGAGAACGCCGGGGCCTGGTGGCGCCTGGCCCGCACCGTCATGCGCGGCCCCGCCGTGTCCCTGGTCGCGGTCGGTGGGGTCCTGCTGGTCTTCAGCTCCGGCCTGGTCTCCACCCAACTCGGCTCCACCGACCAGCGCTACCTGCCCGCCGACTCCGGGAGCCGGACCGCCACCGAGGCGCTCTCCGACGACTTCCCCGCGGGCGGCCTGGGCACACTCGACGTCGCGGTGGTCGGCGGCGCCGCCGACGACGCCCTGGAGGAGTACGCCCAGCGTCTGGAGGACCTGCCCGAGTCCTCGCTCGCGCGCGTGGAGCGCACCGGCGACGGGATCGCCCACGTCGTGGTCGCCTACGAGGGCGCGTCCGACTCCCCGGAGGTCGCCCAGCTGGTGCGCGACGTGCGCGCCGAACCGGCTCCGGAGGGCGCGGACCAGACCCTGGTCGGCGGTGTGGCCGCCATGCAGCAGGACAACGTGGCGGCGATCGTCGACGCGGCGCCCATGACCGTGGGCTTCGTCGCCGCGGCCACCCTGCTCCTGCTCTTCCTCGCCTTCGGTTCGATCGTCCTGCCGATCAAGGCGGTGCTCATGGGAGCCCTGTCCCTGGGCGCCTCCCTGGGCGTGGTGATCTGGGGCTTCCAGGAGGGCGCCCTCTCCGGGCTGCTCGGGTTCGAGGCGGTGGGCACCATCGACCCCACCTACCTGGTGCTCATCACCGTCGTGGCCTTCGGCCTGGCGATGGACTACGAGCTGTTCCTGCTCAGCCGGGTGCGCGAGGAGTACCTGCGCACCGGGGACAACACCCGCTCGGTGGCGGCGGGGCTCCAGCACACCGGCCAGATCATCACCAGCGCGGCGGTCCTGTTGATGGTGGTGCTCCTGGCCATGGGCACCTCGGACCTGCTCTTCCTGAAGATCATCGGCATCGGCCTGGCCATCGCGGTGCTCGTGGACGCCACCCTGGTCCGCGCGGTGATGGTGCCCGCCACGATGCGCCTGCTGGGCGGGGCCAACTGGTGGCTGCCCCGGCCCCTGCGCTGGCTGCACGACCGGATCGGGATCTCCGAGGGCGGCGACGCCGACGAGCCCGGGCCCGCCGTGGAGCGGGACGGGCGCAGGAGGGCGCACGCGGGGGTGTGACCGCCCGACGCGCGGACCCCGCCCGGGAGCTCCCGGGCGGGGTCGACCTCTGTCTGCGGCACCGCGACCACCGCGGCCGGAGTGCGTCGGGTGCGTGCCGCGGGTGCGTCGGTGTGCCCCGCGCCGGGCGGGCCGGAGCCCGGCGCGGGGGTCGCCGCGTACGCGTGGTGCGGGTGGGACGGCGGTGCGGGGTGCTCGGCGGGTGCGGGGCCGGGCGGGGGACGAAGGTCAGACGAGCGTGGTCGGGATCGGCTCGTGGCGCCGGATCGCCTTGTACATGTCGTTCAGCTCCGGGCGGGGCGGCATGTTCAGCTCGCCCAGCATGCGCGTGGACAGGCGCTGGTACACGCGGATCGCCTCGGCCGTGCGGCCCGACTTGTACAGGGCCAGGATCAGCAGCCTGGCCAGGTTCTCCTCCAGGGGATGGTCGCGCAGGGTCTCGCGCAGGATTCCCACCACCTCGTTGTGGCGGTCGACCGCGATGCTCAGCGTGGCGTACTCCTCCAGTACCACCAGGCGCACGGTCTCCATGAAGTCGCGTTCGTCGTCGAAGGCGATGCCGGGCAGCTCGCCCAGCAGGGGTCCCCGCCACAGGCGCAGGGCCTCCCCGAACATCTCCGCCGCGCGCTCGTGCTCACCGCGTTCGCGCAGACCGCGCGCGGCGTCGACGTGGGCGTGGAACAGGGACATGTCCACCTGGTCGAGCCTGGCCGCCAGGCGGTAGCCCCCGCCGCCGCTCTCGATGCTGACCCGCTGGTGCGGGGGTAGGTCGGCCAGGGCCCGGCGCAGGCCGGAGACGTACTTGTGGACGAGGTTGGCGGCGTAGGCGGGGTGCGTCGCGCCCCAGACCATGCCGATGATGCGCTGTGTGGTCAGGGACTGGTTGGCGTTGAGGGCCAGGGCGGCGAGTACGGCGCGCTGCCGGGGCGCGCCCAGTTCGAGGACGCGGTTTCCGTCAGTGACCGCGATCTCTCCCAGGACCGCCACGGTGCTGGTGATTCGATGATGCGTTATGTGCATTTCCGCGTCTTTCCGGCCGGTTTTTCTCTGACGTTGCTCTTCTCCTGCTTTCTCCGGTTATCGGCCGCTTTCGTCGGGCCGTCCCGGACGTCACTCCCGTGCGGTGCGGAGCGGGTCGCCCTGCGCGGCTGCGCCGTGCCCGGCAGAACCGTGCGCGGCGAGACGATCATAAACACGCAGGTTATGGCGGTAAGTAATGGATAAGTTCCTCTCCGGCGTCGCATCGCGTGGTTGCCCAGCATGAGGGTGGGATGACAAAACCCCAGGCCATCTTGTGTGGTGATAGTCACAATAGGCCGATGATCATGGCCAACGACTAATCGCTTCCCCGTTTCCGCAGGTGAGCGCGATTTCCGCGGAAAAATATGAGCTTCTTTCATAACTGGTCTTCAGGTTCTCTTCAGGTCCTCTCCAGGGCCCGTCCCGATACTCGGTGGCTGTACGGAAGTAGGCCGTGGCCCGCCCTCTTCTGGTACTCGGACCCCTTTTTTGCCGTTGCCGACCCCGTTTCCCGGCGGCGGGACCTCCGCCCCGGGGACAGCGAACGAAAGGGAAGCGATGAACCGCACGACGCTCAGCGCGCAGGGGACCGCCCTCGCGGCCGACGCCGCGGCGGCGGCCGAGGCCGCCGGGGACCCCCTCGCGGGGCTCGACCCCGAGCCTTTCGGCCTGCGCGAACTCGACTACGACGCGACGGTCCCCCGGGGACTCGTGCACCGCAAGGCCGTCTCGGAGGTGTTCGTCACCGACTCCCAGCAGACCGGGGAGAGGAGCTTCGACGTCGCCGCCCAGCTGCCCCGCGGCCACGTCATGCTGGAGGCGCCCACCTACGACCTGCCCCTGATCCTGGAGGCCTGCCGCCAGACCGGTGTGCTCATCTCCCACCGGCACCTGAACGTCCCCATGGACCGGGCGTTCATCATGCAGCGCATGTCGCTGCGCATCGAGGACCTGGAGGGCCTGCGCCAGGGCCCCGAGCCCGCGCGCGCCCTCATCCGCACCGACGCCGACCTGTACCGCAGCCAGGCCGGGAAGCTGCGCGGCTACGACTTCCGCGCCGACGTCCTCCTGGGCGGCACCCGGGTCGCCGAGGCCACGGGCGCGCTCATCTTCCTGACCAAGTCCACCTACCAGTTCCTGCGGGCCAAGGGGCGCAAGGCCCTGGACTGGAGCACGGGCCCCGCGCCCCGCGCGGTCCCGGCCGCGCCCGCCGTCGTGGGCAGGCGCGACCCGCGCAACGTCGTCATCACCGAGCCGGTGCAGCGCGGCGACGAGGGCTGGCGGGCCACCGTGGTCCCCGACCACAGCCACCCGCACCTGTTCGACCACCCGCTGGACCACCTGCCCGGCAACCTCCTCATCGAGGCCGCCCGGCAGCTGGCCGTGGCCGCGGTCTCGCGCTCCAGCGGCCTGGACCCGGTCACGCTCGTCCCGGTCTCGGTGGAGGCCTCCTTCTCCTCCTTCTCCGAGAACGACCTCGCCTCCGTGGTGGAGGCCGACCTGACCCCCTTCCGCGCGGACGAGCGCTTCGGCCCGGTCGCGGGCGTGGACGTGCGCGTCCTCCAGCAGGGTGTCCCCGGCAGTACCTTCCGAATCGAGGTGGCCCAGTGGGCGTGAACCGCATCGAGGCCGTCGTGTGTGACTACGGCGGCGTGCTGACCAACCCGCTCATCGAGACCCTGGAGCACTTCGCCAGGACCGCGGGCCTGACGCCCGACGCCATCCTCACCGCGATGGGCGCCGCCGCGGCCCGCAACGGCGCCGAGCCCATGGCGCTGCTGGAGGTCGGGGCGATCACCGAGGCCGACCTCGTCGCGCAGATCAGCGCCGAACTCCCCGGGGGGTGGACGCTGCCCGAGGGCCGCACCTTCGGCGAGGTCTGGTTCGCCGGGCGCAGGGGCAACGCCGAGTTCGCCGAGTTCCTGGGCGGACTGGGCGCGCGGGGCTACCGCCTGGCGCTGCTCACCAACAACGTCACCGAGTGGGAGGAGCTGTGGCGGGCCACGGTCCCCGCCGACGAGCTGTTCGAGGTGGTGGTCAACTCCGCGCACGAGGGCGTGCGCAAGCCCGACACCGAGATCTACGAGCGCCTCCTGGCGCGGCTCGGGCTGAGCCCCGACCGCTGCCTGTTCGTGGACGACCTGGAGTCCAACCTGGAGCCCGCGGCCCGCCTGGGCATGGCCACGGTCCTGTACCGCGACAACGCGCAGGCGATGGCCGAGGTCACCGGGCTTCTCGACGGGGCGGCCAAGCCCGAGCGAGCGGCCGGGGGTGTCCGGTGACCGTCCCGGGACAGCACCCGCCCGTGCTGGTGGTCGGTGCCGGGCCCACCGGGCTCGCCGCCGCCTGCGCCCTGCTCCAGGGCGGCGTGTCCTGCCGCGTGGTCGAACGCCGCGCGGGCGTCGCCGAGGAGCCCAAGGCGCTCATCCTGTGGAGCGGGGCCCTGGAGGTCCTGCGCAGGCTCGGCGTGGCCGACAGGGTGGTGGAGCAGTCCCTGCCCCTGGCGTCGGCCTCCTACTTCTCCGGCGGCAGGAGGATCGGCGGGGTGCGCTTCGGCGGCCTGGAGGGCACGGCCTTCCCCGGGCCGGTCTGCCTGCCCCAGCCCGGCACCGAGCAGGCGCTCTACGACCGCCTCCTCGAACTCGGCGGGTCCGTCGAGTGGTCCACCCGCGTCCACTCGGTGGAACCCGCCGGGGCGGGGATGCGGGTGGTCCTCGGTCCGGCCGGCGACCCGGACGTGCGCGAGGAGGTCGCCGTTCCCTGGGTGGTGGCCGCCGACGGCAGCCGCAGCGCGGTCCGCGAGTCCCTGGGAGTGGCCTTCGAGGGCGACACCTACGACCGGACCTTCCTGCTCAGCGACGGCGTGGTGAGCGGTCCCGTCCCCGAGAGGGAGGCCCAGTACCACCTCACGCCCGACGGGGTGCTGGTGATCGTGCCGCTGCCCGGCGGCGGGCACCGGGTCTTCTTCGACATCGCCTCCGACGGACGGACCGACCCGCCCGACGACGCGCTGCTCGCCCGGCTGCTCGCCGAGCGCGGCCCGGCGGGGCTGCGCATCGAGAGCGTGTGGTGGCGCAGCCGGTTCCGGGTGCACGCCCGCGTGGCACGCGAGTTCCGGCGGGGGCGCGTGCTCATCGCCGGGGACGCCGCCCACCTGCACAGCCCGGCGGGCGGCCAGGGGCTCAACACCGGCATCCAGGACGGGTTCGACCTGGGCTGGAAGCTGGCCGCCGTCCTGCGCGGCGCCCCCGAGGCGCTGCTGGACAGCTACCCGCTCGAACGCCGCCCCACCGCCCAGGCGGTGGTGCGCAGCGCCGACCAGCAGACCCGCACCTGGATGACCCGCGCGCCGCTGGCCCGGCTGGTGCGCGACACCCTCATGCGCCTGCTCTCGGCGTCGGGGCTGCTGGAGAAGCGCCTGGTGCCGCAGCTGGCGCAGATCTCACCGGACCTGAGCGCCAGTCCCGCCGTCACCGCGCCGCCGCCGGGCTGGCGGGCGCGCGACGCGGTGGGCGGGGCGCTGCCGGGCACGCGCATCGGCGACGCAGAGCTCGTCCCGCTGGTCGGGGCCCGGGCCCGGAGCCTGCACGACTACCTGGCCTCGGGGCGCCACGCCCTGCTGGTCGGGGGCTCCTCCGCGCGGGCCTCGCGGGCCGCGGCGCGGCTGCGGGAGGCCGTCCCCGACGACGTGGACGTGCTGCTGCTGACCGGCGCCGAAGGACCGGCCCGGGAGGGGGGCGGGCACGACACGGCCCGCCCCGCCGGGCCGGTGCGGGGCGAGTGGGTCGTCCACGTGCGCCCCGACGCCGTGGTGGCGGCGGTGGCCGACCTGTCCGACCCCGCCTGGCGGGCCGAGGACTTCGTGGGCGCGGCGTCGCTGCCCGGGGCCCAGCGGTCCCTCACGTAAACGATATGTGAACCCTATTATTAGAGGTAACGATCGTCGCATGTTTTTACTGTACTGTTGCGGCGAGGGAACGCGCGGTGGCGGCCGGAGGACTCCGGCCGCCACCGGCGGGCCCCCCGGNAAACGGGGGTGACACGATGCTCGACGCGCTGACCAGACTGACCACGCGCAGACCCTGGTGGGTCCTGGCCGTGGCCCTGCTGGCGGTGGTCGGATCGGCCGTGCTCGGCTCCGGAGTGGCCGACCGCCTCCGCGCGGGGCAGGGCACCGAGGACCCCGGATCGGAGTCGGCCCGGGCCGGTCAGATCCTGGAGGAGCACTTCCCCGACAGCAGGCCCAACCTGATCCTGCTGGTGGAGGCCGAGGCCGGGGTGGACGACCGCGAGGCCGCCAGCCAGGGGCTCGGACTGGCCGAGGGACTGGCCTACGAGGACGCCGTCACCGGCGTCACCTCCTACTGGCAGACCGGATCGAACGCGCTCAAGTCCGACGACGGGACCCGCGCCCTCATCGCCGCCCACATCGGCGGCACCGAGGCCGAGGCCGGACGGGCCGCGGCCGACCTGGCCGAGCGCTACGGCGGCGACCACGGCCCCCTCACCGTGAGCGTCGGCGGGCAGACCGCCGTCCTCAACGACATCGAGACCACCATCGCCGAGGACCTGGTGCGCTCGGAGATGATCGCGCTGCCCCTGACCCTGGTCATCCTGGTGTGGGTCTTCGGCAGCGTCGCCTCGGCGGTCCTGCCCCTGCTGGTCGGGGTGGTCGCCATCATCGGCACCAACGCCGTCCTGTGGGCGGTCGCCGGGTTCACCGACGTGTCGGTCTTCGCCCAGAGCCTCACCATCGCCCTGGGGCTGGGCCTGGCCATCGACTACGCCCTGCTCATGGTGCGCCGCTTCCGCGCGGAACTGGCGGACGGGGCCGACCCGGCCACCGCCACCGCCGTCACCGTGCGCACGGCCGGGCGCACCGTGGTCTTCTCCGCGCTCGCCATCTCCGCCGCCCTGGCCGCGATGCTCCTCTTCCCCCTGTACTTCCTGCGCTCCTTCGCCTACGCCGGCGTGACCGTGGTGGCGCTGGCCGCCCTGACCTCCCTGCTGGTGCTCCCGGCCGTGCTCACCCTGCTCGGCCACCGCGTCAACTCCCTGGACCCGCGCCGCCTGCTGCGCCGGGGCGGCACCGCCGACCCCTCCCCGGAGGAGGCGGCCGACCGCCGCTGGCGGCGGGGCCCCCCCCCCGNGCACGGTCATGGGCCGCGCGCCCGTCTTCGCCGCCGTCGCGCTCCTGGTCCTGGTCGTGGCCGGACTGCCCTTCCTGCGGGTGGAGTTCGGCATGGCCGACGACCGACAGCTGCCCGCCGGGACCGAGTCCCGGCAGGTCATGGAGGTCATCCGCGAGGACTTCGACTCCGCCGCCACCGGCACCGTCGACGTGCTCGTGCACAGCCCGCCCGAGGAGACCGACGCCGACCAGCTCGCCGACTACGCCTCGGCGCTGTCCTCCCTGTCCAACGTCGACGAGGTCCGCTCCCCGCTCGGCGTGCACACCGACGGCGCCCACACCCGCGACAGGACCCCCGTGGACGCCCTGCGCGAGTCCGACGACCTCGCCTACCTCCAGGTCGTCCCCGACCCGGGGGTGGAGGCCATCTCCACCCAGAGCCAGGACCTGGTCCGCGACATCCGCGCGGTGGACACCGATCTGGAGACCTCCGTCTCCGGACAGGCCGCCGCCGTCGTGGACGCCCAGCGCGCCATCGCCGAGCAGATCCCCCTCGCCCTGGCCGCGGTCGTGGCCGGGATGCTCGTCCTGGTCTACCTGCTCACCGGAAGCGTGCTCCTGCCCCTGCTGTCGGTGCTCTTCAACGCGCTCAGCCTCACCGCCATGTTCGGCGCCGTGGTCTGGGTCTTCCAGGACGGCAACCTCAGCGGCCTGCTCGGGTTCACCCCGACGGGGTTCATCGACACCGCGCTGCCGGTGCTGATGTTCTGCATCGCCTTCGGCCTGTCCATGGACTACGGGGTCTTCCTCCTGGCCCGGATGCGCGAGGAGTACGACCGCGTGGGCGACCACCGCACCGCCGTCGAACTCGGCCTGCGGCGCACCGGCGGCGTCATCACCGCCGCCGCCGTCACCCTGGCCGTCGTCCTGATCGCCATCGGCGCCTCGCGCGTGACCAACACGATGATGCTCGGCTGGGGCGTGGCCCTGGCCGTGATCGTGGACGCCACCGTCGTGCGCTGCCTGCTGGTGCCCTCGGTGCTGCGCATGACCGGGCGCGCCACCTGGTGGGCGCCCGCACCCCTGAGGCGGTTCCACCGCGCCTTCGACGCCGTCCTCGGCGAGGGCGCGGCCGAACCCGCCCGCCCGCGCGTGCCTGCCTCCGCCGCCCCGCCGCCCGACGACGCGGCCGCGACCGGGGACCAGGGCACCGACGACCGCAAGGAGGTGGCCCATGCCCGGGACTAGGAGGGCCGTCATCGCCGGAGCGGCCCTCGCGGCCGCCGCCGCCCTCGCGCTCACGCTGCTCCCCCTGGGGGAGACCGAGCCCGCCGCCGCACCCGCGCCCACCGCCGACGAACGCGCCGAGGCCACCGCCCGGCGCATGGACGAGGCGGGGATCGTCGACGTGCCGGTCTCCTTCACCGTCACCAACGGCAACCGCTCCCGCCTGCCGTGCAACAGCGACGGCGAGGAGTACACCGTGCGCGGCCACCTGACCGCACCGGCCGCACTGCTGACGACCGAGGACCCCGCCGTCACCCTCTACCAGCACGGGCAGGCCGCGGGGGAGTGGTTCTGGCGCATGGACGAGCCCGGACTCCACCACGCCGAGGAGATGGCCCTGCTGGGCCGGGCCTCCCTCACCCTGGACCGGCTCGGCTACGGAGCCAGCGACCGCCCCGACGGCATGGCCATGTGCCTGGGCAGCCAGGCCGACATGACCGCCCAGGTCATCGCCCGGCTGCGCGAGGGCGACTACACCGCCCAGGACACCGCGGCCCTGCCCGGCGGCACACCCGCCTTCGACCACGTCACGCTGGCCGGACACCACAGCGGCGCCCAGATCGCCCAGATCACCGCCTACTCCTTCGAGGGCGACCAGGCCCCCGACGCCCTGGTCCTCATGGCCTGGAGCGGCACCGGCGTCACCGACCGCGCCAACGCGCGCTTCTTCGGGGGACTGGCCTCCTGCATGCAGGGCGGCGTGCCCGCCGGCGCCGGGGCGGGGCCGCCCGACCCCGGAAGCGACGAACCGGCCGGGTACACCTACGTCGACGTCGGCGCCACGTCCTACACCCGCGCCCACTTCCACGACCCCTCCGGCACGGCGGCCGCGCTCGCCGCCGCGTCGCAGGAGCGCACCCCCTGCGGAGACCTCGGTACCCAGGTCGAGGCCCTGTCCACCGACATGCGCGCCCTCGACCGCGTCGACGTCCCCGTCCTGTTCGCCTTCGCCGAGCACGACACCCGCGTGGGCGAGGGGACCGAGCACACCGCGCTCTTCACCGGCGCGCCCGAGACCCGGACCGTCACCGTCGCCGACGCGGGCCACTACCTCGTCCTCGAACCCGGAGCCCCCGCCCTGCGCGAGGAACTCGCCGCGTGGTTGGAGGAGCGGTGACACGCGCACGCCAAGGAGCACCCATGAACTGCACGCCCGCACGGGTCGCGGCCGCGGCGGCCGCCCTCCTGGCCGCCGCCGCGGCCCTCCTCGGGAGCCCGGGCACCCTGCCCGGGGCCCCGGCCCCGGCCCTGGCCGCTCCGGCCGCGTCGGCTCCCGCGGAAGTTTCCGCAGTGCCCGTCGAAGTGCCCGCCGCGGCGCCCTCCGAACCGGCCACCCTCCCCGAGGGCGTGGTGGACCTCCCGGTGGAGTTCACCGTCGACAACGTCAACCGCTCCCGCGGCCAGTGCTCCGCCGACGGCGAGGAGTACACCGTGCGCGGCCACCTGACCGCCCCGGCCGAGGTCCTGGCCGCCGACGACCCCGCCGTCGCCCTGCTGGTCCACGGCACCAACACCGGCGAGTGGATCTGGCGGCTGGACGTCCAGGGCCGCAACTACGTGCACGAGCTGGCCGAACGCGGGCACGCCTCGGTCACCATCGACCGGCTCGGCTACGGCTCCAGCGACATCCCCGGCGGCTTCGCCAGCTGCAGCGGCGCCCACGCCGACATCGCCCACCAGGTGGTCGAGCAGCTGCGCGCGGGCGAGTACGGGGTGGAGGGCGACGACCCCGTCGCCTTCGACATGGTGGTCATGGGCGGCCACTCCAGCGGCGCCCTGGTCGCCGAGACCGCCGCCGTCTCCTTCGGCGGCGTGGACGGCCTGCTGCTCACCGGATGGGCCGCCGTCGGCATCACCGACGACACCAACCGGCGCTTCCTGACCGCCTACCAGACCTGTCTGGAGGGCGGCGAGGAGCACGCCGAACCCGGCGACCCCACCGGCTACGTGCACTTCGACCCCACCCTGGAGGACTTCCTCGACGGCGGACTCGGCGCACAGGCTGACCCCGCCGTGACGGCCCGGGTCGAGGAGCACTGGGGCCGCAACCCCTGCGGCGTCATGATCTCCGAACCCATGGCCATCCTCTACGACCTGGGCGTGGTCGACGAGATCGACGTCCCGGTCCACCTGGTCTTCGGCGCCCACGACGTCCTGCGCCAGGGCGTCGAGGGCTACCCCGGGCTGTTCACCTCCAGTCCCGAGGTCACCTCGACCACCCTGCCCGACGCCGGACACTTCGTCACCGTCGACGCCGGGTCCGAGCTCCTGTACGACACGGCTGCCGCGTGGATGGAGCGGCACGCCCCCACCACCTCCTGACCCTGGAAGGCGAGACCACCATGGCCACGTCCCCGACGACCACCTCACCCCCCGGCCGCCAGGGGGCGCCACCGGGAAGGCCCCCGTTCCTGGTCCGGCTCGGCGACGGGCTGGCCCGACGCCCGGGCCGCGTGATCCTGGCCAGCATCGCGCTGGTGCTGGTCGCCCTGACCCTGGCGGCGGGCACCATGGACCGGCTGCTGCTCAGCCGCTTCGAGAGCCCCGGATCGGAGTCGCTGCGCGTCGAGCAGCAGCTGGAGGAGGGCTTCGGCACCGGCAAGCACCACTTCCTCCTGCTGGTCACCGCCCAGCAGGGCACCGTGGACGACCCCGCGGTAGTCGAGGCCGCCACCGCCCTGGAACGGGACCTGGCCTCGCGCGAGGGCGTCGCCGAGACCGCCTCCTACTGGGGGCGCGGGGAGTCCCCGGCGATGCGCTCCGAGGACGGCACCCAGGCGCTGATCACCGTGCGCATGGCGGGCACGGTCACCGAGGCGCGCACCGCGCTCGGCGAGCTCTCACCGGACTTCACCCGCGACGGCGAGGTCATCCGGGTGGAGGTCGGCGGCGGCGACGAGGTCTTCCGCCAGGCCGCCGAGCAGGCGCAGGCCGACTTCCTGCTCGCCGAGGCGATCATCTTCCCGCTGGTGTTCGTGCTCCTGCTCGTCCTCTACCGCAGGATCTCGGTGGCGGCGCTGACCCTGGGCATGGGCCTGTTCTCCGTGGTCACCACGCTCGCCCTGCTGCGCGGGGTCACCTACCTCACCGACGTGTCCACCTTCGCCGCCAACCTCACCCTGGTCATGGGCGTGGGCCTGGGCGTGGACTACAGCCTGTTCGTCATCAACCGCTTCCGCGAGGAGCTGGCCCGGGGCAGGCAGGTCCCCGAGGCGGTCTCCCTGGCCGTCTCCAAGGCCGGGCGCACCGTCCTGTTCAGCGGCCTGACGGTCGCGGTGGCCCTGTCGTGCCTGATGCTCTTCCCCTTCCCCTTCCTCCAGTCCTTCGCCTACTCGGGCGTGGGAACCGTGCTGACCTCGGTGTTCGCCGCGCTGGTCATCCTGCCCGCGGCGCTGGCCAAGGTCGGGCACCGGGTCCGGCCCAAGCGCGAGCCCGACCCCGACAGCGGCTGGTGGCACTCCACCGCGCTGCGGATGATGCGCCGCCCGCTGCTGTGGGGCCTGCCCGCGCTCGCGGTGGTCCTGCTGCTGGCCGCGCCTGCGGTGGGACTCAACTTCGGCCTGCCCGACGCGCGCGTGCTGCCGCAGGGCGTCTCCAGCCGCGACGTGCAGGACCAGATCGGCGCGAACTTCGTCCAGGAGGAGATGGACGCCGTCCAGGTGCTGGTGGACGTACCGGGCCAGGAGGCCGACGCCGACGCCATCAGCGCCTACGCCGCCGACCTGTCGCGGGTGGAGGGCGTCTACCAGGTGGACGCGCTCACCGGGCGCTTCACCGGCGGACAGCAGACCGACGGGGCCGAACCCGCGGCGCAGGAGCGGTTCGGTTCGGCGGAGTCCACGTGGCTGTCCGTGGTGCCCACCGCCGAGGCGCTGGAGGACGTGGAGGACCTCATCGACCGGGTCCGGGACGTGCCCGCGCCCGGTGAGACCCAGATCGGCGGCTACCCGGCCGACCTGACCGACTTCCGCGAGGCCCTGCTGGGACAGGTGCCGCTGGTGTTCGGCCTCATCCTCGCCATCACCTTCGTCATCCTGTTCCTCATGACCGGCAGCATCCTGCTGCCCGCCAAGGCGATCGTGCTCAACGTGCTCAGCCTCGCGGTGATGTTCGGCGTGATGGTGTGGATCTTCCAGGAGGGGAACCTGTCCGGGCTGCTGGGCTTCACCGCCAACGGCACGCTGGAGACGACGTTCCCCATCCTGATGTTCTGCATCGCCTTCGGGCTGTCCATGGACTACGAGGTGTTCATGATGTCCCGGATCAAGGAGGAGTACGACCTGACCGGGGACAACACCCGTGCGGTCGCGGCCGGGCTCCAGCGCAGCGGACCCCTGGTCACGGCGGCGGCCGTCATCCTGGCCGCCTCCTTCGCCACCTACGCCGTCTCCGACGTGCTGTACCTGATGATGCTGGCGGTCGGCATGGCGGTGGTGATCCTGGTGGACGCCACCCTGATCCGCGGCGTGCTGGTACCGGTGTTCATGCGGCTGGCCGGACGGGCCAACTGGTGGGCCCCGGCGCCGCTCAAGCGCCTGCACGCCCGCTTCGGCATCTCCGAGTGACCGGGGGTCCGGTGTCGGGGGCCGCGGCCCCCGACACCGGACCCTCACTCGTACTTGGTCACCCGGGGGTGGTCGGTGAGCAGGCGGCCCGACAGCTCGTGCAGGAGGGCCACCTCCTGCTCGGACAGGGTGGCGAAGAACTCCGACTCCGCCCGGGCCACGGCCAGGCGGGCCTCCTCCAGCAGCGCCCTCGCCTTGTCCGTGGGCGTCACGATGTAGCGCCTGCGGTCCTTGGGGTTGCGCTCGCGCCCGGCCAGTCCCTGCTCCTCCAGGTCGTCGATCAGCCCCACCATCACGTTCGGATCCACGCCCAGCACACGGCTCAGCTCCTTCTGCGAGGGATGGGACATCGCCTCCGCCGCGGAGAGCACGTGGAACTGCCGGGAGGTGATCTGTTGGGGCCCGAAGATCGCCGCGGTGGTCGCCTGGACCAGTTCGCCCAGCTTGATCAGTCGAAAACCGGTCGTGTGCCACATGGGGGTGTCCCATCCGGGTGCGTTCTCCATGGCTCGGTCCCCCTCCTCAAATGCTTCTGCTCACCCGATGATCATAGAACTCTATAGTTGGGATGTGAAACGATGGTGGACACCCACGCCACACCGCTCCCCGGGCGGAACAGATCCGTGGTGACCGGAGCGACCGGCCTCCTCGGCAGCAACATCGTGCGCCTGCTGCTCAGCCTGGACCAGGAGGTCGTCGCCCTGGTCCGCGACACCGACCGCGCCCGCCGCCTGCTGCCCGACGACCCCCGCCTGCGCCTGGTCGCCGGGGACATCACCGACCCCGACTCCTACCGGCCCGTGCTGGCCGGAGCCGACGAGGTCTTCCACACCGCCGCCTACTTCCGCGAGTACTTCCAGGACCCCAGCCTCACCGAACCCCTGGACAGGGTGAACGTGCGCGGCACCGAGCTGGCCCTGGCCGAGGCCGCCGACGCCGAGGTGCCGGTGTTCGTCCACACCAGCTCCATCAACACCCTGGACCTGCGCGGCCCCGAGAGCCCCGCCGACGAGTCCACCCCGCCCCCGGACCGGTTCGTGGGCCTGTCGGCCTCCCGGTGCTACCCCTCCAGCAAGGTCCGCGCCGAGCGGGCGGTGGAGGACCTGATCCGCTCCGGCCGCGCCGGGTCCACCCGGGTCGCGGTCGTGCTGCCCGGGTGGATGTGGGGACCCGGGGACGCCGGACCCACCTCGGCCGGGCGGCTCTTCCTGGGCGTGGCCAAGGGGGCGGTCAAGGCGGTGCCCCGGCTGTCCAACTACGTGGTGGACGCCCGGGACGTGGCCTTCGCCTGCGTTGCCGCCGCCCGCGTGGGCGGCCACGACCGCTACGTGGTGGCCGGCGCCAAGCGCTCGGTGCCCGCCCTGGTCGGCGCGGTCGCCGCCGAGACCGGCGCGCGCACTCCCCGCGCGGTCCCGGCCGGGCTGGCGGTGGCCGCCGCCTCGCTGATGGAGCTCCAGGCCCGCCTGGGCGGAGGGGAGCCGACCGCCACCCGCGCCGGGGTGCGCGTCCTGCGCGAGGGCGAGGACCGCAACATCACCTCCGGCCTGGCCGAGCGGGACCTGGGGGTGCGGTTCCGCTCCGTGGCCGAGACCGTGTCCGCGACGGGGGCCTGGTACCGGCAGCACGGCATGCTCCCCGCGGGCGCGGTACGGACCTCCGCGCGCCGCTGAACGCGAGGGGCGGGCCCGGCGTCCGCGGGGACGCCGGGCCCGTCACAGGTTCAGGTCACTCGAAGAGTTCGTCGATGTGGGTGATGGTGATGGTCCGGTCGAGCCAGGTGTCGAGTACCTCGTGGTCGCGGCATGCGCTGATGCGCTCGCGTGCTTCCTCGGGGATGTCGATTCCGCGTCGGGTGAGGAGTCGGAAGATGGCCCGAGCCTCTCCCTCGGCCCGGCCCTTGGCCTCCAGGCTCTCGGTCCAGGCGCTGCTGTACTCGTAGGTGTCCGTCATCATCAGTTCCTCCAGGGCGGCCTGGCCTTCGGTCTTCGCCAGCAGGTTCAACGTGAATCCAATGTACTTCGTAGCCCTTTCCTGGTCGATCGCATCGAGGCCGGTGTGCAGGGCTTTCAGCACGTCCATGTCCTGACCGCCGTGCGCGGCGGCGGACAGCACGCCCAGGGACGGGTACCGCTCCACCTCCCCGGGGTCGGTGATGACCGGGATCCCGGACGGTCCCACCACCAGGGGGCGCAGGACGAAACCGGGATGGCCGAGGTGGATCGGCTCGGCGTACCAGTCCGCCACGGACTGCTTCGGGCAGATGGTCAGCAGGACGACCGGGCACTCGTGCCGTGAGCGCAGCGCGGCCACGTACTCGGGCCAGGTGAAGCGCTTGCGCTCCTTCTCGTCGCGCTGGACCTCCACGACGATGCCCATCAGCTTGTCGAAGGGATCGTCCGGGCCGGGGCCGCGCAGCATGATCGCGACGTCCGAACGGCGTTCCACGGGGTCGACGTGGCCGAGGTCGCACGAGGTGACCTCGCTGCGGTCGTAGTCGGGTACGTCCACGCCGAGGTCGCGCAGGAAGCCGACGGCCGTGTCCGGCGCGTCGGCGAACAACTCGGCGTAGATCTGGTGTTCAGGGGAGATTGCCACGAGGCAGACGTTACACAGGGTTACTGATAAGTATGTGCGAGTAGTCGTTATGTGGTGACTTTTCGTGTTCGCGGACTTCGGGCAGGGGGAAACGGTGCCGCGACGACCCCGCAGGGAGGGCTGAACATGACCCAGGATCCGAGCAGACCCCTGGTCCTGCACGTGGGAGGCGACGAGCTCGTCATCCGGCGCCGCTACGAGACCGCGAGCATCGTCAACGACATCCTCATCGCCCTGTGGTTCATCGCCGGAAGCGTCATGTTCTTCTCCGAGGCCTGGACCACGGCGGGCACCTGGTGCTTCCTCGTCGGCAGCGTCGAACTGCTGATCCGCCCGGCGATCCGGCTGAGCAGGCAGCTGCACATCCGGCGCGTCCGCTCCTCCAGCCCGAGCGCGACCGGGGAGGAGTCCTCCCAGGACTTCTGAGCGAAGCACGAAGCGGCCGTCCCGGACACGAAGCGGCGGGCCCGGCATCCCCTCTCGGGACGCCGGACCCGCCTCTGGGCCCCCGGACGCTAGAACGCCTTCGGGTCGCCCTCGTGGAACCGCTTGCCGTTCACGGCCTCCGACACCCCGACCTTGTCCAGGTAGGGGGTGATGCCGCCGGTGTGGAACGGCCAGCCCGCACCGGTGATCAGGCACAGGTCGATGTCGGCGGCCTCGGCCACGACGCCCTCGTCCAGCATGATCCGGATCTCCCGGGCCAGCGCGCGCAGCGCCCGGTCCAGGATCTCGCTCTCCTCGGACGGCCTGTCGCCGCCGACGAGCAGCGCGCGGACCTCGGGGTCGATGCTGAAGTCCGGGGCGTAGATCGCCGTCTTGCCCGCCTTCACGATCTCGGCCAGCTCGGCGGAGACCGCGAAGCGCTCGGGGAAGGCCTCGTGCAGGGTCTCGGACACGTGCAGCGCGACCGCCGGGCCCACCAGCTGGAGCAGCAGCAGCGGCGACATCGGCAGGCCCAGGGGCGCCACCGCGCGGTCGGCCGTCTCGGGCTCGGTGCCCTCGCCGACGGCGCCCAGGACCTCGCCCATGAACAGGGTGAGCAGGCGGTTGACCACGAACGCCGGGGCGTCCTTGCACAGCACCGCGGTCTTCTTCAGCTTCCTGGCGGTGGCGAAGGCCGTGGCCAGGGAGGCCTCGTCGGTCCTCTCTCCGCGCACGAGCTCCAGCAGCGGCAGGACCGCGACCGGGTTGAAGAAGTGGAAGCCCACGACCCGCTCGGGGTGCTGGAGCTTGGACGCCATCTCGGTGATCGACAGCGAGGAGGTGTTGGTGGCCAGGATCGCCTCGGGGGAGACCACGGCCTCCACCTCGGCGAACACCTGCTGCTTGACCTCCATCTTCTCGAACACGGCCTCGATGACGAAGTCGGCGTCGGAGAAGGCGTCCTTGGTCAGCGAGCCGCTCACCAGGGCCTTGAGGTGGTTGGCCTTGTCGTTGTTGATCCGGCCCTTCTTCAGGAGCTTGTCGACCTCGCCGTGCACGTGGGCCACGCCCTTGTCCAGGCGCTCCTGGTCCAGGTCGGTCATGACGACCGGCACGTCCAGGCGGCGGGCGAACAGCAGCGCCAGCTGCCCGGCCATCAGACCGGCGCCGACGACGCCGACCTTGGTGACCTTGCGGGCCAGCGACTTGTCCGGGGCGCCCGCGGGGCGCTTGGCGCGCTTCTGCACCAGGTCGAACGCGTACAGGCCCGCCCTGAGCTCGTCGCTCATGATCAGGTCGGCCAGCGCGTCGTCCTCGGCCGCGAAGCCCTCGTCGCGCGTGCGGGTCTTCGCCCGGGCGACCAGCTCGACCGCGCGGGCCGGGGCCGGGGCGGCGCCGTGCAGCTTGCCCTCGACGGTGAACCGGGCCATGTTGACCGCGTTGTCCCAGGCCTCGCCCTTGTCGACCTCGGGGCGCTCGACCACGACGTCGCCCTTGAGGACCCTGGCGGCCCAGCGCAGCGACTCCTCGACGAAGTCGGCGGGCTCGAACATCGCGTCGGCGATGCCCATCTCGAAGGCCTGCGCGCCCTTGAGCACCTTGTTCTGGGCGAGCGGGTTGTCGATGATGACCTTGAGGGCCTTCTCGGCGCCGATCAGGTTGGGCAGCAGGTAGGTGCCGCCCCAGCCGGGCACCAGGCCCAGGAAGGTCTCCGGCAGCGACAGCGCCGGGACGCCCGAGGAGATGGTGCGGTAGGTGCAGTGCAGCGCCACCTCGACGCCGCCGCCCATGGCCGCGCCGTTGACCAGCGCGAAGGTGGGCACGTCCAGCTCGCCGAGCTTGCGGAACACGTCGTGGCCCAGCTTGCCGATGGCGTGCGCCTGCTCGCGGTTCTGGAGGGCCGGGACACCGGTCAGGTCCGCGCCCACGGCGAAGATGAACGGCTTGCCGGTGACGGCCACGGCCACGATGTCGGTGCGCGCCCCGGCGGCCTCGATCGCCGCGTCCAGGCTGAGCAGCCCGCCGGGGCCGAAGGTGTTGGGCTTGGTGTGGTCGTGCCCGTTGTCCAGGGTGATCAGGACCGCGGTACCCGCGCCGTAGGGGAGTTCGACGTCACGGGAGAGCGCGTTGGTGACGACCTCGTCGGCGAAGAGCTCCCGGGCCTGCTGGATGACGGTGCTCACTTGCCCCCCTCGTAGTTGGTGTTCTCCCACAGGACGGTCCCGCCCATGCCCATGCCGACGCACATGGTGGTCAGGCCGTAGCGGACGTCGGGGCGCTCGGCGAAGTGGCGCGCGAGCTGCATCATCAGGCGCACGCCCGAGGAGGCCAGCGGGTGGCCGAGGGCGATGGCGCCGCCCCAGGGGTTGACGCGGGCGTCGTCGTCGGCGAGGCCGAAGTGCTCCAGGAAGGCCAGCACCTGCACGGCGAAGGCCTCGTTGATCTCGATCAGGCCGACGTCGTCCATCGAGATGCCCTGGCGGGCGAACAGCTTCTCGGTGGCCGGGACCGGGCCCACGCCCATGACCTCGGGTTCCACACCGGCGAAGGAGAAGTCGACCAGGCGCATCCTGGCGCCCAGTCCCAGCTCCTCGGCCACGTCCTCGGCGGCCAGGATCGCGCCGGTGGCGCCGTCGTTGAGACCGGCGGCGTTGCCGGGCGTCACGTTGCCGTGCGCGCGGAACGGGGTCTTGAGGGAGGCCAGCGACTCCATGGTGGTGCCGGGCCGGGGCGGCTCGTCCTGGGTGGCCAGGCCGTAGCCCTTCTCCAGGGAGCGGACCAGGACCTCGACCAGGTCGGGCTGGATCAGGCCGTCGGCGTAGGCCTTGGCGACCTTCTCCTGGCTGCGCACCGCGTAGGCGTCGGCCCGCTCCTTGGTGATGGAGGGGTAGCGGTCGTGCAGGTTCTCGGCGGTGTTGCCCATCACCAGCGCGGACGGGTCCACGAGCTTCTCGGAGAGGAAGCGCGGGTTGGGGTCGACGCCCTCGCCCATGGGGTGGCGGCCCATGTGCTCGACGCCGCCCGCGATCACCACGTCGTAGGCGCCGAAGGCGATGCCCGCGCCGGAGGTGGTGACGGCCGTGAGCGCTCCGGCGCACATGCGGTCGATGGCGTAGCCGGGGACGCTGCTGGGCAGCCCGGCGAGGATCGCGGCGCTGCGCCCGATCGTCAGGCCCTGGTCGCCGATCTGGGTGGTGGCGGCGATGGCGACCTCGTCGACGCGCTCGGGGGGCAGCCCCGGGTTGCGGCGCATCAGTTCGCGGATCACGCGTACGACGAGGTCGTCGGCGCGTGTCTCGGCGTAGAGGCCCTTGCCTGACTTGCCGAACGGGGTGCGGACCCCGTCGACAAACACGACATCGCGGGCAGTTCGCGGCACGATGGCCCCTCCTTCTCCAAGGGTGGATGGACTCGTCGACCCCCATGCTACTCGTCAGTAACAACTTGTGCGAGCAGCGGACCCCCCGACTTCGGTCAGGGGCGGAATCAGGGGTGATTCCCGACTTTCGGCAGTGGCACCGCCCGCCCGCCGCGCGGTTGGCTGGATGCGCGTTCCACCACGGAACACAGCGAACCACAGCCAGCGGCGGCGAGACGCCGTGAAGCGACATCGGGGGCCCACGTGTCAGATCCGGGCGTGCGCGACGCCGACCACGCCGCGAACACCGGGGCCGCCCCCAAGGCGTCCCTGCGCCGCCTGTGGGTGTACGCCCGCCCCCACTGGCGCGTGCTCGTCCTGGGCGGGGCGCTCACCTTCCTGGGCGGTGTCACCAGCCTGTCCCAGCCCCTCCTGGCCAAGTACGTCATCGACGCGCTCGGCGCGGGGGAGCCCATCCTCGGGCCGGTCCTGACCCTGACCGCCGTCATCCTCGGCGGCGCCCTCATCGGCGCCCTGGGCGCCTTCCTGCTGGAGCGCACCGGCCAGAGCGTCGTGCTCGGCGTGCGCCGGGGCCTGGTGGGCCGCCTGGTCCGGCTGCGCGTGGCCGAGGTCGACCGCCTCAAACCCGGCGACCTGGTGGCCCGCCTGACCGCGGACACCACCCTGCTGCGCACCGTCGCCACCAGCGGCATCACCAACCTGTTCACCGGCTCGGTGCTGCTGGTGGGCGGCGTCGTGGTCATGGCCGTCCTCGACGGCCTCCTGTTCCTGCTGGCCGCCGGGATGATCGTCATGGTCGGCCTGGTCATGGGCGTGATCCTGCCCCGGATCGGTACCGCCACCCAGGCCGCCCAGGCCGCGCTCGGCGAGATGGGCTCGCGCCTGGAACGGATCTTCGGCGCGTTCCGCACCGTCAAGGCCTCCTCCGCGGAGGAGGCCGAGACCGCCCGCCTGGACGCCGCCGCGGTCGAGTCCTGGCGCAGGGGCGTGGCGGTGGCCGGATGGACGGCCGTGTCGGGCACCACCGCCTCGCTGGCGGTCAACGTCGCCTTCCTGGCCATCCTCGCCGTCGGCGGGGGACGCGTGGCCGCGGGGGAGCTGCCCGTCTCCTCCCTCATCGCCTTCCTGCTCCTGCTCTTCTACCTCATGGAGCCGATCAGCACCCTGGTCAGCTCGGCCACCGAGCTCCAGACCGGCCTGGCGGCCGTGCGGCGCGTGGACGAGGTCGCCGAACTGGGCCGGGAGGACCTCCGGGACGGCGCGGCCCCCGGGGCGGGGCCCGACCGCCCCGCCGCAGTGGTCTTCGACGACGTGGCCTTCCGCTACCACCCCGATCTGGCGCCGGTGCACCACGGCGTGAGCTTCGAGGCCTCCGGGGCCGGTCTCACCGCGCTGGTCGGTCCCTCGGGAGCGGGCAAGACCACCGTGTTCTCCCTGGTGGAGCGGTTCTACGACGCCACCTCCGGCCGGGTGCTCCTGGACGGGACCGACGTGCGCGCGTGGCCGCTGGCGGCGCTGCGCGCCCAGATCGGCTACGTCGAGCAGGACGCCCCGGTCCTGGACGGCACCCTGCGCGAGAACCTGCTCATGGCCGCCCCGGAGGCCACCGGGGAGGAGCTGGCCCGGACCGTGCTCCGCGCCCGCCTGGGCGACCTGGTCTCCCGCCTGCCCGACGGCCTGGACAGCGCGATCGGCCACCGGGGCGTGACGATCTCCGGCGGGGAGCGCCAGCGGGTGGCCATCGCCCGCGCCCTGCTGCGCGGCCCCCGGCTGCTGCTGATGGACGAGGCGACCTCCCAGCTGGACGCCGCCAACGAGAGGGCCCTCAAGGAGGTCATGCTGGACGCGGCCCGCCACACCAACGTCATCGTGGTGGCGCACCGGCTGTCCACGGTCACCAGCGCCGACCGGATCGTGGTCATGGACGCCGGACGGGTGCGCGCCGTGGGCACCCACGAGGAACTGGTGGCCGACGACGACCTCTACCGCGACCTCGCCGCAGGGCAGCTGCTCACGGCCGAGGCCCCCTGAACGCGCCGAGGGGCCGGGTAGCAGGTTGGACTGCTCCCCGGCCCCTCACAGGCCGCTTCGCGGGGGAGTGGTGCCCCCTCAACGGACGCCCTCGCCGCGGTTCTTCTGTCTGTCGCCCGCCACCGCCCGCAGGCCGTTTCGCAGGGTCTACAGACGCCCTCGGAGCGGCGTCCCCTTCCGCATGACCGCCGCGCCCGGGGAGGCACCGGCGCTCACAGCAGGGCGTTGGCCTCGCGGTGACGGCCCGCGGCGTTGTAGGCGCCCGCCAGGTCGCGGCGCAGCCGCAGCGTCAACCGCCGCACCTCCGGGTCGCCGGAGGAGTTCAGCGCTACCCGGTAGGCGTCGCGCAGCACCTCCACCGCGTCGTCGGAGCGCCCCGCCTGCGTGTAGGCGCGGCCCAGGCGGTGGTGCACCGTCAGGGTGTCCAGGTGCCCCTTGCCCAGGCGGCGGCGCCGCCCGGCCAACACCATCCGCAGCTGCCCGACCGCGTCCTCGTAGCGTCCGGACATGCTCTGCGCCGCGCTCAGCCCCAGCCGCAGCTCCTCACGGCGTTCGGTCGAGGCCACGTCCTCGATGGCCCGCTCGTAGTGCACCACGGCCGCGTCCAGGCGGCCGCTGCGCCGGTAGCAGACCGCCAGGCGCATGCGCGCCTCCACGGTGTCCTCGTCGGCCGAGCCGAACTGGCGCTCGCGCTCGCGCAGCAGCATCTCCCACTGCCCCGCCGCGTCCGCGGGACGACCGGCGTCCTCGTAGGCCCAGGCCAGGTTCTCGCGGATGATCTCGGTGCGCGGGTGCTCCTCGCCGAAGACCGCCACCGCCTCGGCCAGGGTCAGCTCGAACTGCTGCACCGCGGCCTGGCGGCGCCCCATCTGCGCGTACTTGGTCGCCAGGTTGTTGCGCGCGGTGATCGTGTCCGGGTGCTCGGTGCCCAGCCGCTCCACCAGCGACCGCAGCGTCCGCTCCAGGGAGGCGGCCCGCATCCCGGCGGTGGGGGCGGGGGCCTGGACCACCCCGGAGGCCGCCCGCGCCGCCTCCTCGCGCGCCCCGGTCAGGGCCAGCGGCTCGGTGGGCGCGCCGCCCACCGGCGCGGGGCTCGGCACGGAGACCCCGGTCGGCTGCTCCGTCGGCTGTTCCACGGGTTGCTCCGCGCGCGCGGGCACAGTGGTATCGGCGGACCGGGTCCTGGTCGCGCCCTTGAGTCCGGTCTCGCGCAGCAGCGCACGCCAGAACGACAGCACAATCACCACATTTCCCTGATCGCGCACCGCGGCCTCCAGCCTGCGGCGTAACACCCGTTGGACAACCCGTACCCCGAAAGCGCCAGGGCACGTTTCTATAACTTAATCGGACACGGGGCTACGGAACAGGCGTCAACCGCCCTGAGGGCACGGTGAGTTCGCTCACTCCTGGGTTCACTGGGTTAGAAGGGGGTAAAACGCTACGCCTGATCGGCGGTCCGCAACGCTGTGGCCAGGGGTTCCGCGGTCAGGGTGACCTGCCACTCACGGGCCCCGCGCTCACGCAGGAACGCGCCCACCGTGTCGGGGTCCACCGCCTGAGGCGGCGCCCACGCCAGGCGGCGCACCGTGTCCGGCAGCAGGAGGTTCTCGGTCGGCATGACGACGTCCTCGGCGATCCCCGTGACCGTGGCCCGGGCCGCCTCCAGCCGCCGCGCGGCCTCCGGGGCCCGGTCGCCCCACCGGTTCACCGGCGGCGGGCCGTCGCCCGGGGCGTTGGGCCGGGGCAGCTCCGCCTGCGCCATGTCCCGCGCCCGGTTGACCGCCTTGATCCACGTGGTCAGGTAGCGCCGCGCCAGCTTGATCCCGAACTGGCGGATCTTGGCCAGCTCGGTGGTGGTGCGCGGCATGGTCGTCGCCGCCTCCACGATCGCCGCGTCCGGCAGCACCCGGCCGGGCGAGATGTCCCGCTCCTGGGCGATGCGGTCGCGTTCGTACCAGAGCTCGCGCACGGCGGCCAGGGCGCGCTGGTTGCGCACCCGGTGGATGCCCGAGGTGCGCCGCCACGGGTCGGTGCGCGGTTCCTTGGGCGGTGCGGACAGGACCGCGGCGAACTCCTCGCGCGCCCAACCCAGCTTCCCGGTCTCCTCCAGCTCGACCTCCAGGGAGTCCCGCAGGTCGATGAGGATCTCCACGTCCAGCGCCGCGTAGCGCAGCCAGTCCTCCGGCAGCGGTCGCTGGGACCAGTCCACGGCCGAGTGCTCCTTGGCCAGCCGGAGGTGGAGCAGTCGCTCCACCATGAACCCCAGACCGACCCGCTGGTAGCCCAGCAGCCGCCCGGCGAGCTCGGTGTCGAACAGGCTCCGGGGGCGCAGGTTGATCTCGCTCAGGCAGGGCAGGTCCTGGTGCGCGGCGTGCAGCACCACCTCGGCGTCGCCCACGGCGTCGTTCAGCGCGCTCAGGTCCGGGCAGGCGATGGGGTCGATCAGCGCCGACCCCGCCCCCTCGCGGCGCAGCTGGACCAGGTAGGCGCGCTGCCCGTACCGGTAACCGGAGGCGCGTTCGGCGTCCACCGCGACGGGACCCGTCCCGGCGGAGAGCGCGGCGACCACACCGGCCAGCGCGTCGGCGTCGGAGGTGACCTCGGGCAGGCCCTCGCGAGGTTCCCGGAGAAGGGGGGCCCTCTCGGCGTCGTCGTCGTTGCCTGGTTCGCGGGGTTCTGTCTTGGAGTTCAACGCGTTCGCCACACCACTACGGTATGCGCTGTCGCCACCGGACGCGGATCCGGACCGGTCGCGGGCCCCGGGGGCACAGGGGCCGGGGCTCAGGGCCGGGAGCGCTTGCCGGTGATGTCGGTGACGTCCAGCGGCGGCAGCCCCGCGGCCGAGGCCAGCAGCGCCGACCACGCCTGGACGTGCCCGGACAGGTCGTCGGACTCCGGTGTCCAGGAGGCGCGCATCTCCACCTCGGTGGTGGCCCCCTGGTCCGCCTTGGTGCCGAAACCCTCGGTGGTGGCGCGGGTGACCGTGCCGCTCAGCGTGTGGTGCGTTGCGCCGCACGCGTCCAGGGCGTCGGTCAGCCAGCTCCAGGCGACCGGCCCGAGCAGGGGGTCGGTCGCGATCTCCGACTCCAGTTCGGAGTTGGCCTGGCAGACCACCCGGAAGGGGCCCGGCCAGTCGCGGGTGCCCTCGGGGTCGTACAGGACGATGAGTCTGCCCCAGGCGACCTCCTCTCCGTGGACGGTCACCTCGGCCGAGACCGCGGCGGAGTGGGGGGCCAGCCGCTGGGGGGCGGGGATCTCCCGGACGGTGATCTCGGGTCGCAGGAGGGGCGAGCGCAGGGCCTCGACCGCCCGCCGGAACGTCTCGTGTGCGTCCTCGGCGCTACCGACATCGGGCATGGTGGAAACGTCAGCCTTCATTCTGGGGTGATCACGTCTCGGCGGGGGGCGTGTGGACGTGCTCCGCCTCCCCGCCGGAGGCGGAACGGTGGGCACGTCAAAGACCGTGGCATGAGTCACGGGCCGCGAGTCGGAGTTCGCCCGGCGTGTCGGTGTTTTGTGATGATCTTGGGACCGGCCGGTCGCCGACGGCGCCGGTTCGCGCTCCCCCGGACCCCGTCGCCGGTCCGCGGACGCGCGCCCGGGTTCGGCGATCCGAGTGGGAGCACCGGGCGGGGCATGGCACGATCGAGGGGTGACGCTGCAAGATTCTCCCTTCCTCCGCGCCTGCCGGCGCCTTCCCGTGTCCCACACCCCGGTGTGGTTCATGCGCCAGGCGGGGCGCTCCCTGCCCGAGTACCGACGGGTCCGCGCCGACGTGCCGATGCTTGAGGCCTGCGCGCGCCCCGACATGATCACCGAGATCACGATGCAGCCGGTGCGCCGCTACGACGTCGACGCCGCGATCTTCTTCAGCGACATCGTCGTCCCGCTCAAGGCCATCGGCATCGACCTCGACATCAAGCCCGGGGTCGGCCCCGTGGTCGCCGACCCGATCCGCGACGCGACCGGCGTCAAGCGGCTGCGCGAGATCGAGCCCGACGACCTGACCTACATCACCGAGGCCGTGGGCCAGCTGGTCGGCGAGCTGGGCGACAAGCCCCTCATCGGCTTCGCGGGCGCCCCGTTCACCCTGGCCTCCTACCTCATCGAGGGCGGCCCCTCCAAGAACCACGAGCACACCAAGGCGCTCATGTACGGCGAGCCCGAGCTGTGGGACGAGCTGATGCGCCGCCTGGCCACCATCGCCCTGGGCTTCCTGCGCACCCAGATCGAGGCGGGCGCCAGCGCCGTCCAGCTCTTCGACTCCTGGGTGGGCGCCCTGAGCGCCGAGGACTACCGAGCCTCGGTGCTGCCCTACACCTCGTGGATCTTCGGCCAGCTCGCCGAGCACGAGGTGCCGCGCATCCACTTCGGTGTGGGCACCGGCGAACTGCTCAGCCTGCTCAGCGAGGCCGGGGCCGACGTCGTGGGCGTGGACTGGCGCGTGCCGCTGGACAAGGCGGTCCAGCGCGTCCAGCCCGGCACCGCCCTCCAGGGCAACCTCGACCCGGCCACCCTGTTCGCGCCCTGGGAGGTCGTCGCCGAGCGCACCCGCGACATCCTGTCCCGGGGGCGCGCCGCCGACGGCCACATCTTCAACCTGGGCCACGGTGTGCTGCCCAGCACCGACCCGGACGTGCTCCAGCGGCTCACCGCGTTCGTGCACGAGGAGACCTCCGCCTAGGTCCGCCCCCCTTCCACGCCGACGGCGCCCTTCCCCGACACGCGGGGCCGGGCGCCGTCGGCGCTGGTTCACTCCCCGTCCCCGGGCGCCCTCCCGCCGGGGCCGGAGGGCTCACCGGGGCCCCGGTCCTCCGCGGTGTCACCGGGGGCTGCGGCGCCCCCCGGGGCGTCGCCGGAGGCGGGACCGCCGGACGCGGCGTTCTCTGGAACGGGACCGCCGGACGCGGCGCCCGCCGGGGCGGCTCCCTTTCCGGAGCCGGTCTTCCGGCCGCCCGTGGAGGACGCGCCCTTCGCGCCCTTCGCGGGCCCGCGCCGACGCGAGCGGTACCACCACAGCGGGCCCGCGCCCAGCACGGCGGCGACCACCAGGAACGGCAGCAGCCACCCCACGACCACGGCCACGCCCTGGCCGAAGGTCACCAGCGCGCGCCAGCCGCGGTCCAGGCCGCCGAGGAAGCCGATGGAGTCCTCCGCGGGCTCCTCCAGGTAGGTCTCCGGGGGTGTCAGGGTCAGGTGCACCGTCGAGTACGCCGTCTGGTTGCGCAGCGTCTCCAGCCGCGCCTGGAAGGCCTCCAGCTCCGCCTGGCGGCTCTGGATCTCGCCCTCCACCCGCAGCAGGTCGTCGACGTTCTCGGCCTGCTCCAGGTAGCCCCGCAGCGTCTCCAGCGCGGCCTCGGAGGACTCGATGCGGCTCTCGACGTCCGCCACCTCCTC
Source organism: Nocardiopsis synnemataformans DSM 44143 (assembly GCA_000340945.1). Lineage (GTDB taxonomy): Bacteria > Actinomycetota > Actinomycetes > Streptosporangiales > Streptosporangiaceae > Nocardiopsis > Nocardiopsis synnemataformans. The sequence continues at coordinate 62,658 of ANAW01000077.1, forward strand.
GGTGACGTCCTCCACCGACCGCTCCAGGCTGGAGCGGTCGCCCAGCCGCGACAGCTCCTCCAGCGCGCCCTCGTAGCCCTCGCCCGGGATGCGCAGCGTCAGCGAGCCCTCGGGGGAGCCGCCCTGGGGGGTCGACACCCGCTCCGAGGCGACGTAGCCGCCCGCGTCGAGGGTCAGCTCCTTGGCGAGCCCGACCGCCTCGGACACGTCCTCGACCCGTACCGACAGCTCAGCGGTGTGGACCAGCTCCCGGTCGTCGATCTCCACCTCGGAGCCGACGGCCGGGCCGCCGCCCTCCTCGGCGGACTGCTGTGCGCCCGCCTGCTCCTCGGAGAGGGCCCGGTCACCGGCTTCGGGCGCCACGGCCGCGGACTCGCCGGTGGCCCCGGCGCCGCCGTCGGCCATGGGGGAGGAGCAGGACGTGGCAAGGAGGGCCGCCAGGCCCACGGAGAGCACGGTCCCGGCGACACGCCGGGTCGGGGGGAACGCTGAGGTAGCCATGCCCGCTTCGACGTCCCCCTCTGCGGGCCCGTTGCGGCCCCGTGGTAACGACCGCGCAACAGCGGCGCGCGGCGGCGGTGCGCGGCTGAGGCGCACGGGACCGCCCGGGGCGCCGCGCGCGGACCCGTCCCGGGCGCGACGCGACTCACGGGGTGTCGCGGGGGAAGCCGGATCACGGTGACCCAGGTCATCTGGGAAGCTGGGGGTATGCCTGAAGCACCGCACGTCGTCGTGGTCGGGGGCGGGGTCTCCGGACTCACCGCCGCGCACCGCCTCCGTGGTCTGGGCGCCGCCGTCACCGTGGTGGAGGCCTCCGACGCCCCCGGGGGCAAGCTGCGCGCCTCACCGGTGGCGGGGGTGTCCGTGGACGCGGGCGCCGAGGCGGTGCTCGCCCGCCGCCCCGAGGCGCTGGACCTGTTCTCCGAGCTGGGCCTGGACGAGCGGGTGGTGCACCCCGGGCCCGGCGCCGCCGCCGTCTACAGCCGCGGACGGGTGCGCGCCCTGCCCAAGGGCCAGCTCATGGGGGTGCCCGGCGACCTGTGCGCGCTCGCCCGCAGCGGAGTGCTCTCCGGAGCCGGGACCCTGCGCGCCGGACTCGACCTCGTGCTCCCGCGCACCCCGGTGCGCGGCGACGTGTCCGTCGCCGACTACGTCGGGGCCCGCATGGGTTCGGAGGTCGTCGACCGCCTCGTCGAGCCCCTCCTGGGCGGCGTGTACGCGGGCCGGGCCGACCGGCTCTCCCTGGAGTCCACGCTGCCGCAGATCGCGCCCATGGCCCGCCGGAACCGCTCCCTGATGCACGCCGTGCGCACCAGCCTGCGCGGCAGGGGAGCGGCGCCCACCAAGACGGGGCCGGTGTTCGCCTCCCTGCGCGGGGGTGTGGCCGGACTCGTCGGCGCGCTCGCCGAGCGCCACGCCGACAGCCTGCGCGTGGGCTCGCGCGTGCGCGCCATCGAGCGCCTGCCCGAGGGCTGGCGGGTCCGACTGGACAGCAACGAGCGCATCGCCTGCGACGGCGTCCTGCTCGCCTGCCCCGCCCCCGAGGCGGCCCGCCTGCTCGCCGGGCACGCCCCCGGCGCCTCCCGCGACCTGGACGGCGTCGAGTACGCCAGCATGGCCCTGGTGACCCTGGCCCTGCCCGCGTCCGCCTTCCCCGAGCCGCTCACCGGCACGGGCTTCCTCGTCCCGGCGGGGGAGGGGCTGACCGTCAAGGCCGCCACCTTCTCCAGCAACAAGTGGCCCTGGATCGCCGAGGAGCTGGCCGAGGCCAACCCCGGCGAGGACCTGGTGGTGCTGCGCTGCTCCATCGGTCGCTTCGGCGACGACCGGGTCCTGGAGCGCTCCGACGAGGAGCTGGCCGCGGCCGCCGTGCGCGACCTGGCCACAGTCACCGGCATGGACGGGGCGCCGGTGCAGACCCGGGTCACCCGGTGGACCGACGGTCTTCCCCAGTACGCCGTCGGCCACTCCTCGCTCGTCGAGCGGGTGCGCGCCGACGTCGCCCGCAGCCCCGGCCTGGGGGTGTGCGGCGCGGTTTACGGCGGCGTGGGGATCCCCGCCTGCGTCGCCGACGCCCTCCAGCAGGCCGAGCGCCTGGCGGGCGCCCTCACGACGAACAGTCCCGCCGGCGGCGACGAGGCCGCCGGAACGAACCAGCAAGGAGTCAACCCGTGACGGGCCAGCACAACGAAGCCGCCGACCAGGACGGCAGCGACCTCAACTCCCTCATCCGCTACACCATGTGGTCGGTCTTCAAGGTCGAGGCCCTGGACGGGATCGACCGCGCCGCCGCGGCCGACGAACTGGCCGCGCTCCTGGACAAGGCCGCCGAGCAGGGTGTGACCACCCGCGGCAGCTACGACGTCCAGGGCTTCCGCGCCGACGCCGACATCATGTTCTGGTGGGTGGCCGACTCCCCCGAGCAGGTCCAGGACGTCTACACGGCCTTCCGCCGCACGCGGGTCGGCCGGGTGAGCACCCCGGTGTGGTCGGTCGTGGGCCTGCACCGCCCCGCCGAGTTCAACCGCGGCCACGTGCCCGCCTTCCTGGCGGGGGAGGAGCCGCGCGAGCACCTGTGCGTGTACCCGTTCGTGCGCTCCTACGAGTGGTACCTGCTGCCCGACGACGAGCGCCGCGCGATGCTCGCCGAGCACGGCCGCATGGCCGCCCCCTACCCGGACGTGCGCGCCAACACGGTGTCCTCGTTCGGACTCAACGACTACGAGTGGCTGCTCGCCTTCGAGGCCGACGACCTGCACCGCATCGTGGACCTGATGCGCCACCTGCGCGGCGCCAAGGCCCGCCTGCACACCCGCGAGGAGGTGCCGTTCTACACCGGTCGCCGCAAGAGCGTCGCCGAGCTGGTCGAGTCCCTGCCGTAGGGGGAGGCGGGCCCCCCCCCGCCGGGGGCGGNNGGGGGCGGGCGCGGCCACAGCGCGAACGGGGGCGCCCCGGGGAAGGAACTCCTTCCCCGGGGCGCCCCCGCGCGTGTGCGTCAGTCCTGCGCCGCCGCGGCCCGCCGGACGGCCAGGACGTAGAACGGGATGGTGACGATGAAGCCCAGCACGGCGGCGCTCATCAGGTAGATGAGCGTCTGGCCGGCGGGCAGGCCCAGGCCCCAGGCCGCCATCAGGGCGACCCCGACGGCCAGGACGCCCAGCACCGCGTGGGCCTTGCGCCCGCGCGGCTTGGGGTACTCCATCCGGCTCACCATCAGCCAGGAGATGAGCAGCACCGCCGTCACCCCCGCCATCAGCGGCGGGTCGAGCAGGACCACCGTCACCACGGCCATGGCGCCGAAGGGGCACGGCAGTCCGGTGAAGTAGCTGGAGCCCGGCGCCTGGCAGGAGAAGCGGGCCAGGCGCACGATGACCGCGAGCAGCACGGCGCCGCCCGCCGCGACCGGCAGCAGGTCCGAGCCCCCGGTCCGCATGCCCCACACGACGAAGAAGAACGCGGGCGCGAACCCGAAGCTGATCACGTCGGCCAGGTTGTCCAGCTCCGCGCCCATGCCGCTGCCGCCCAGCTTGCGGGCGACCCGGCCGTCGAGCACGTCCAGGGCGGCCGCGACGAGCAGCAGGCCCACGACCGTGGCCATGGCCGTGCGCGGCAGCGGCCCGGCGATCCCGGCCGCCTCCTGCGCGGACTGGGCCACCACCAGCGCCCACACCGCCAGGAAGCCGCACAGGGCGTTGCCGAGCGTCAGGTAGTCGGCCACCCCCAGACGCAGCCGGGGGGCCTCCTGCGGAACGGTGGAGGCGGCCCCGTCGGCCGCCACGGCGTTCTCAGTCGGCGTCAAGGCGGGTTTCTCCGGCACGGACCTTCTGGCCGACCTCCACCGCCGGGGTGACCCCGGCCGGAAGGTAGACGTCGACCCTGGACCCGAACCGGATGAGACCGATCCTCTCCCCTTGCTCGACCTTCTGCCCCGCAGCGAGATACGGGACGATACGCCTGACCATCGCGCCGGCGATTTGAACGACCGTGATCGCACCGATCTCGGTTTCAAGGGTCCAGATGACGCGCTCATTACGCTCGCTGTCCTTGTCGAATGCGGGGCGGAAGCCGCCCGGTCGGTGCTCGACGCCTGTCACCACGCCGGCGAGGGGGGCACGGTTGACGTGCACGTTGAGGGGGTTCATGAACACCGCGACCCTGGTCCGCCCGTCGGGCTGGAGGTCGAGGCTCTGCACGACGCCGTCCGCCGCGGACAGCACCCGTCCGGTCGCCGGGCCGCGCTCGGGGTCGCGGAAGAACCAGGTCATCCCCGCGGCCAGGGCGACCACCGGGACGGCGAGCGCCGCGCGGGTCCGCGAGCCCCGGGCGGCCAGGACGGCGGCTCCGGCGGCTCCCAGCGCGGGCAGCAGCCACGGGGCCGAACCCTGCGCCATGCCCAGGCGCGGGCGCGCCGCGGGACGGTGGGAGGCGGATGAGAAAGGTGAGTCGTCGGTCATCGAGCGCTTTCGTCGCGGGTCTGTCGGTTCGCCCGCACATCGGTTGCCGCTGCGGGGGTCGGCCCGGGGCTCCCGGGTCGGCTGGCGGAGGAGCCGGATGCGACCGGCTCCGCGCGCCGCGCCCCGCGGGCCGCCGGGGGACCGGCCGTTGGTGCGCTGGATGCGATTATCCCTGATTCCGCCGAGGACGGGCCGCGGGTGCGCGCCGCCGCCCTCGGGCGGTCCCGGTCCCGCCGTCCGGCACCAGGATCGTACGGCACCTACTCGTTCGGCTCCAGGGTGAGGGCGACGGAGTTGATGCAGTACCGATCGTCGGTGGGGGTGGCGTACCCCTCGCCGTGGAAGACGTGGCCCAGGTGCGAGTCGCACGCGGCGCACCGCACCTCGGTGCGCACCGCGCCCAGGGAGCGGTCCTCGTGCAGGGTCACCGCGTCGGAGTCGGCCGGGTCGTAGAAGCTGGGCCATCCGCAGTGGGACTCGAACTTCTCACCGGAACGGAACAGCTCGGCGCCGCAGCCGCGGCAGCGGTAGACCCCGGCGGCCGTGGTGTCCACGTACTCCCCGGTCCACGGGCGCTCGGTGGCGGCCTGGCGCAGCACCGCGTACTCCTGGGAGTTGAGCCGTTCGCGCCACTCCTGGTCGGTCCGGGGGATGTCCTTGGGCCCGCTGCCGTTGTCCTGGGCCTGGTCCGCTGAGTCAGCCATGGGACGACGCTACCCCGAATCGGGCCCGGATGCCGCCTCAGCACCCTTCGTGCCGCAAACACTCCCATATGACATTCGGGACAGGGAAACCGTCCCAAAGGGCCAGATCCTCCTAACTTCGGCTTACGCGACGTTCGGTAGCCAAAGGGGAGGGTACGGCTGTAACCAGGGTCAGTGGTCGGACGGTGCACTTGAGGCAGGTGACATGGCTGTTACAACTCAACAGGCACTCGGAGTAAGCAGACGACCGCTGCGCGTGGGCAGGATCCGATACGGACTGTGGTGGCTCGACCAGAACACCACGGGCGCGCGGTCCCTCGTGAGGACCGTCGCCGACGGAGCGGCCACCACGGGCCGTGAGCTGCGCTGGGCCGCCGAGCTCAGCGTCCGCTCCACGGTCGTGCGGGCCGGCCGCGCCCGACCCCGTCCCTGGAGCGAACGCACGCTGCTGCTCGCCGCCACGGCCGTCGCCGTGTGCGCGCTGGCGGTCGCGCTCGTCCTGGGGTTCGGCATGGCGCGGTGGGCCATGACCGCGTCGGACTCCCTGCCCTTCGCCGCCGCCGGGGCACTGGCGGTGGGACTGGTTCTCCTGCCGTTGGCGTACCTGGTGTTCGCCTCCAAGCGAGGCGGTCGCTGAAGTCGGTCCGAGAGGGGGGAGGGGCGCCCGAGACGGCGTCCCTCCCCCCGTTTTCCGGACCTCGGCGGGCGTGCGGCGCGGCTTCCGGGGACGGGGGAGACCGCGCGGGGGCGGCGGGGAGGAGCAGGGCGGGGGTGCAGGCCCGGCTCAGGCGCCGAAGTCGTAGCGCAGCACGTACGCCGAGCCGTCCATGGTGATCTCGTTGAACTCCACCGGCCGGTGGTCGGCGGTCAGCGCGGTGCGCGCCACCTCCAGCACCGGGGTGCCGGGGGCCAGCTCCAGCACCTCGCTCTCCTCGGGGGTGGGCATGCGCACCCGGATCTCCTCGGTGAAGTGCGCCGGGGCGTGCCCCAGTTCGGCCAGGCGCGCGTAGATGCCCCCCGGCCCGCTGTCGTACTCCCGCACGCGCCGGGCCGACGGCTCCCCGCCGTCCCCCAGTACGGCCAGGGGCAGGTGCGAGACGGCCTGCTGTACCGGCCGCCCGTCCACGAGGTAGCGGCGCGAGCGCCGCAGCACCCCGGCCCCCTCGGCCAGGCCCAGCGCGCGCGCCACGTGCGCGGCGGGCGCCGACTCGTCCACGCGCAGGCTGTCCACCTCGTACTCCCGCTCCTCGCTGTCGACCTGCCAGATGGCGCGCCCGCTGCCCCACAGGTCCTGGGACAGCCGCCGGGCGCCGTGTCTTCGCAGGGGCCGGAACAGGCGGACGTAGATGCCCGAGCCGCGCACGGCCACGGCCAGTCCCTCGTTGATCAGTACGGAGAGCGCCTGCCTCGCGGTGGCCCGTGCGACGCCGTGGCGTTCCATGAGGGTGTTCTCCCCGGGCAGGCGGTCGCCGTCGGCGTACCGTCCGGAGCGGATCTGTTCGCGTAGTTCCTCGGCTATCCCGCGATAGACCGGAGGGGATCCGTTTTCGGACGTCGGCACCACGTTCATCCTCTCGGCCGGGGGGCCAAGCCGGTAAGCCCCGTCAATGCGGTGTGTCCTGTGTCCAGCAGCGGTGTTTCCAGTGGAGGGCACACTTCGGGTATGTCCGGTTGCGGGATGGTTCATGCGTGGTTGTGGGGCGGCCGAAACCGAGCGGTTACCCGTGTGTCCTCCGCAGACGCCCTATCCCCTGACGTAACGCGCGAACAGGCTTCCCTCCGCCTCCAGCAGGTGCGCCATCCGCACGGGCGTGCTCCGCGCGGAGGCGTGCTCCGGCGCTCCGGGGGCGCCCGGTCCCCCCGCCACGATGCGCGGCGGTCCCGACCCCAGCAGGTGCGGGCTCAGGGTCAGGCACAGCTCGTCCAGCAGCCCCGCCGCCACGAACTCCGCCAGCAGGTGCGGGCCGCCCTCGGTCAGCACGCGGTGCAGTCCGCGCTCGGCCAGGGCCTCCACCACGTGCGCGGGCGTCACCGAGGCCCCCTCGACCACCACCAGGTCGGCGCGCTCGGCCACCTCGCGGCGCCGCCGCGCGGGGGCGCCGTCCGTGGTGAACACCAGGGTGCGCGCGTCCGGCGGCGCTTCGGTGAGCAGGTCGGCGGGCAGGTCGAGGGAGCGGGAGACCACCGCCACGGCCGGTGCCCGCGTCCGTCCCTCGCGCAGCCCCTCCCACGCCCTGCGGACGCGGACCGGGCCGTACCCCTCCACGCGCGCCGTGGCGGCGCCCACCAGCACCACGTCGCACAGGGCGCGCAGCGCGCCCATGATCCTGCGGTCGGGCGCCGAGGACAGGTCCCTGCTGCGCCCCGAGGGGCCCACGGCGCCGCCGTCGGCGCTGGCCACCATGTTGGCGCGCACCCAGGGGCGGTCCAGGTCGGCGGGGTAGGCGTAGGCGTGGGCCAGGTCCGCGTCCGCGCCGCCCGGGACGGGCAGCAGCTGCCGGAACGCGATGGGGGCGGCGGGGGCGTCCGCGCCGGTGTGTGTACTCGACATGGTCACACAGCGTAGGCGGTGGCCCGGGGCATGCCGAGGAGGGGGGCCCGAGCCCCCTGTCCAGCCTTTTTCCTCCAGCATCTCCAACGCGCCCCGCCACCGCCAGAGCCGACCTGGTCCTGTGGACAACCGGGGCGCCGCGTGCGCGGCGACGGGCCCCGGCCGCTCCCTCCAGGGGAGCTTCCGGGGCCCGCGTGCCCGGTTCCTCAGGACCGGGAGGACGACGTGTGCTTGTGCGACACCCGGCGCAGCAGCAGCAGCGCCCGGTCGATCACCCGCACCGGACCGGAGGCCGCCACGAACGGCCGTCCGTCCACGTCGGGCTCGGCGGTGTCCAGCACGGTCTCCCAGGCCATGCCGTACTCGGTGCCCGGAACGGTGAAGTCCACCGTCTCCGGGCCGCTGTTGAGCAGCAGCAGGAACGAGCTGTCCCGGATCCGCCGACCGCGCGGGTCGGGTTCGGTGATGGCGTCCCCGTTGAGGAACACGCCCAGGGCCTGGCCCGTGGAGTTCCAGTCGTCGCCGGACATCTTCCTGCCGTTCGGGCGCAGCCACACGATGTCGGGCAGGCCCTTCTTCCCGGCCTTGGCGCCGCCCACCGGACTGCCCCGGAAGAACCGGCGGCGCCGGAACACCGGGTGGTCGCGGCGCAGCCGCGCCAGACCGCGCACGTAGTCCAGCAGGTCGTTGTCGGGCTCCTCGTCCTCTCCGAGCCCGGCGCCCTTCCAGTCGATCCAGGCGATCTCGTTGTCCTGGCAGTAGGCGTTGTTGTTGCCGTTCTGGGTGCGTCCCACCTCGTCGCCGTGGGAGAGCATCACCACCCCCTGCGACAGGTACAGGGTGGTGAGGAAGTTGCGCACCTGGCGGCGGCGCAGCGTGATGATCGCGGGGTCCTCGGTGGTCCCCTCCACGCCGTGGTTCCAGGACCGGTTGTCGTCGGTGCCGTCGCGGTTGTCCTCGCCGTTGGCCTCGTTGTGCTTGTGGTCGTACGACACCAGGTCGGCCATCGTGAAGCCGTCGTGGCAGGTGATGAAGTTGATGGAGGCCACCGGTCGGCGGCCGTCGTCCTGGTACAGGTCGCTGGACCCGGCCAGGCGCGAGGCCAGCTCGCCCACCACGGGCTCGCCCCTCCAGTAGTCGCGCACGGTGTCGCGGTACTTGCCGTTCCACTCGGTCCACAGCGGCGGGAAGTTGCCCACCTGGTAGCCGCCCGGGCCCACGTCCCAGGGTTCGGCGATCAGCTTGACCTGCGAGATCACCGGGTCCTGCTGGACGATGTCGAAGAACGTGCTCAGCCGGTCCACGTCGTGGAACTCGCGGGCCAGGGCCGAGGCGAGGTCGAAGCGGAACCCGTCCACGTGCATCTCCAGGACCCAGTACCGCAGCGAGTCCATGATCAGCTGCAACGAGTGCGGATGGCGCACGTTCAGGCTGTTGCCGCAGCCGGTGTAGTCGAGGTAGTAGCGCTGGTCCTCGTCGCTGACCCGGTAGTAGCTGAGGTTGTCGATGCCGCGCAGCGACAGCGTGGGCCCCATGTGGTCGCCCTCGGCGGTGTGGTTGTACACCACGTCGAGCAGCACCTCGATGCCCGCCTCGTGCAGCGACTTGACCATCGCCTTGAACTCCTGGACCTGCTGCCCGCGCGAGCCGCGCGCCGCGTACCCGCTGTGCGGGGCCAGGAAGGCCAGGGTGTTGTACCCCCAGTAGTTGGTCAGACCCCGGGCCACCATGGCGTGCTCGGGCACGAAGTGGTGCACGGGCATGAGCTCGACCGCCGTCACCCCCAGCGAGGTGAGGTAGTCGATCATCACCGGGTGGGCCAGCCCCGAGTAGGTGCCGCGCTGGTGTTCGGGGATACCCGGGTGGCGCATGGTGAGCCCGCGTACGTGCGTCTCGTAGATCACCGTGCGGTGGTAGGGCGTACGCGGTCTGGACTCGTTGCCCCAGTCGAAGAACGGGCTGACCACCACGCACTTGGGCACGTAGGGCGCGCTGTCCTTGGTGTTCCTGCGCTCCGGAGCGGCGAAGTGGTAGCTGAACAGGGATTCGTGCCAGGTGAGGTCGCCGTTCAGCGCCTTCGCGTAGGGGTCGGTGAGCAGTTTGTTCGGATTGCACCGCAGCCCCTGCTCCGGGGCGTAGGGCCCGTGGACGCGGTACCCGTACTGCTGTCCCGGTCCGACACCGGGAAGGTAACCGTGCCAGACGAAACCGTCGTACTCGGTCAGCTGTATACGCGTCTCCTCGCCGTCGTCGTCGAACAGACACAGGTCCACCCGTTCGGCGGCCTCGGAGAACAGGGAGAAATTGGTGCCGGACCCGTCGTAGGTCGCACCGAGCGGATAGGAACTACCTGGCCAGACTTCCACCATAGGCGTCGTCAGTCTCTTGGATTCGGGGCCCTCGGAAGGGGTGGGTTCGGGCCCGCGCGCCTCCGGCCGTTCCCGAAGGGTCGCCGCGGGCCCGCTCCCCCGTCCGAAAGCAGGCGGTCGTGTTTTGTGACGACTTCTTTGTTCCGCTCCGGACGCCGAAGTATGCCGACCTGGCCGATGATCATTCATCGGCCGTCCCTCTTAGGGGTTTTTGTTGGAATTATCAGGGTTAAGAGTGGTAAACGGGATTTGTGAGGTTAAGAAATAGTGTCCGCGTGCCCCGGCAGGCCTCCGCGTCCCCCCTACGGCCGGGGCAGCACGAGGGCATGCGAACCCGGCTCCCACCGGTGCCGGCGGGGGCGCAGAGGAGAGCGCGCCCCGGGCCTGCCCGCACCGCCGGGGCGGCGCGCCCCCCGGCCTCACCGTCTCGGGCGGGCCCGGTCCAGGATGAGCTCGGTGTCCACGCCCCTGGGCAGGGTGCCGAACACGTGCCCCCACTCACCCCCCAGACGCGAGGCGGTGAACGCCTCGGCGACCGGGGTGGGCGCGTGGCGCAGCAGTACCGACGCCTGGAGGACCAGCGCCATCAGCTCCACCACCGACCGCGCCCGGTACTGCGCTTCCTCCGGGTCGCCCAGGGCCTGCTCCAACCGCTTGACCGCCGCGTCGTAGTGGTCGTCCACTCCCGCGGCGGTGCGCAGTTCGGCCAGGAACGCCTCCAGCGACTCGGGACTGCGGCCCATCGCGCGCAGCACGTCCAGCGCCGCCACGTTGCCCGAGCCCTCCCAGACGGAGTTGAGCGGGGAGTCCCGGAACAGCCGGGGCATCCCCGACTCCTCCACGTACCCGTTGCCGCCCAGGCACTCCAGCGCCTCGGCGGCGTGCGCGGGCTGGCGCTTGGTCACCCAGAACTTGCCCACGGCCACCCCCAGGCGGCGGAAGGCCGTCTCGGACCCGTCCCCGCGCACCGAGCGGTCCACGGCACCGGCCAGACGGGTCATCAGCGCCGTCGCCGCCTCCGACTCCAGCGCCAGGTCGGCGAGCACGTTGCGCATCAGCGGCCGCTCGACCAGCACCCCGCCGAAGGCGCTGCGGTGCTCGGCGTGGTGCAGGGCGTGCACCACCGCGGCGCGCATGCCCGCGGCCGAGCCGATCACGCAGTCCAGCCGGGTGCTGTTGACCATCTCGATGATGGTGGGCACGCCCCTGCCGGGCTCGCCGACCAGATGGGCGACGGCGCCGTCGTACTCCAGCTCCGCCGACGCGTTGGAGCGGTTGCCCAGCTTGTCCTTGAGCCGCTGGATGTACAGCGCGTTGCGGCCGCCGTCCTCCAGCACCCGGGGTACCAGGAAGCAGCTCAACCCCTCGGGCGCCTGTGCCAGCGTGAGGAAGAAGTCGCTCATCGGCGCCGAGGTGAACCACTTGTGCCCGGTCAGCACGTGGTGCCCCTCGGCGGTGGGGACCGCGCGGGTGGTGTTGGCGCGCACGTCCGAGCCGCCCTGCTTCTCGGTCATCGACATGCCCGCGAGGAGCCCGCGCTTGGTGTGCGGCGCCCGCAGCCCGAAGTCGTAGACGGGCGCGGTGAGCAGCGGCTCGTACCGCCGTGCCAGCTCGGGGGAGTGGCGCAGGGCCGGGACCGCCGCGTAGGTCATCGAGACCGGGCACCCGTGGCCCGCCTCGGGCTGGGACCACAGGAAGAACTTGACGGCGCGGGCCACGTGCGCGCCCGGGCGCCCGTCCGCCCACGGCGCGGCGTGCATGCCGTGCTCCACCGCCTGGTCCATGAGCACGTGGTAGGCGGGCTGGTAGTCGACCTCGTCCACCCGGTGGCCGTAGCGGTCGTGGGTGCGCAGCACCGGCGGGTAGGCGTTGGCGGACTCGCCCCAGGCGCGGACCCGCTCCGATCCGGCCGCGTCGCCGACCTCGCGCACCTCGGCCTCGGCCCATCCGGCGCCCTCGCGCCGCAGGCCCTCCACGAGCGCGGGGTCCTCCGCCGCCGCGTAGTCGCCGAGCGGGGGCGCCTGGTTGAACACCTCGTGTGTGGGGGGCACGGCGGCCACCTCTTTCCGTTGCTGGTCGCGGGCGGTCGGAGTGCGGGAATCCTATCCTCGGACGGGACACCGAACAGAACCGGGTTCGGTCGCCCCCGGAACCCGGATCGTGGCCGTCTCGGGGCTGACAGGCGTGGCTGTGGTGAAGGAGTCGGCTCGTGGCTGCTCCCGGGGTTGGCGGGCGTGGCTGTGGCAGGGGAACCGGCACGGCGACCGTCTCCGGAACCCCGTCCTTCCGGGCGCTCCCTCCCTGCTGCGGCGCTCCCGCCCGGTCACGGCCAGAGCAGGCCGCGTTCCCAGGACGCGCCCGCGTCCGGGCGGGTGTAGCGCAGACGCGTGTGGCGCCGGTCCCGGTCGGCCTGCCAGAACTCCACCTCGGCCGGGCGGACCAGGTACAGGCCCCAGTCCCCGGGAACCAGCTCCGGATCGCGTCGCAGTCTCTCCCGGCTCTCCCGCGCCACGCGGTCGACGTCCGCGAGGTCGTCCAGGGGCTCGCTCTGCCTGCCGTGCAGACCGGCCACCCGCGACTCCAGCGGCCGCGCCAGGTAGTCGGCGGCGCACCGCTCCCGGTCGGCCAGCTCCGCCCGCCCGCGCACCCGCACCTGGCGACCCTGCCCGATCCAGTGGAACAGCAGCGCCACCGCCGGGTTGCGCGCCAGCTCCCGCCCCTTGCGCGAGCCGGTCGTGGTGGCGAACCACCAGCCCTCGGGCGTGAAGTCCTTCATGATCACCACCCGGGCCGACGGAGCCCCCGCCTCGTCCACGGTCGTGACCGTCATCGCGTACGGCTCGGCCACACCGCCCTCGACCGCCCCCGAGAACCACTCCAGGAACAGCTCCGCCGGATCCTCGGGCGCCGCCCCGGGATCGAACTCCGGCAGTACCCCCGAGAACACCGGCAGTCCCCGCAGCAGGTCCCGGACGCCGCTCCGCACCACATCCCGCCCCTCCGGACCCTGCCCCTCCGGACCCCGTCCCTCCGGACCCCGTCCCTCCGACACGGCCACCCCCACGATTCCTCGGTCGGTCGGCGCACGTTCGCAACGCCTACCTTCGATTCTTCTGGGCCGCGGCCGCGCGGACAAGGCACTTCTCGCGGTTGTGGACAACCGCGGGCGCCCATTCTCCGGGGAGCACGGCTCTAGGGGGCACAGCATCAGAGGTGCGGCTCCGGAGGCGCTGCTCCAGGGAGCGCGGCCTCAGGGGTCAGGGGCACGGTTCCAGGGAGCACGGCCTCGGGGGACGACGCGAACGGGCGGCCCGCCCAGCGGACCGCCCGTTCGCCTCCGTCTCGTCCACCCCGTCCACCCCGTCCACCCGCGCACCCTCACGGCACGGACGTTGGAAGCCGAACCCCGGACGCCGGACACCCCGGCCGCCAGCGCTCCCGCCGCGGCCGGACGGCGCCCCGCGCCTCAGCGGGAGCTGGTCGCGTGCCGTGCCGCCACCGCGGCGTCGTAGCGGTCCAGCACCACCCGGGCCATCTCGGGCACGTCCCCCAGTGCCTCGGACACCGCGAACGCGCCCGCCTCCAGCGACCGGGCGCGCACCCGGTCGGCGAAGAACCCCGGCGCCAGCAGGTAGGTGGCCACGGCCACCCGCGACGCCCCCCGCCCGCGCAGGGCGGCCACCGCCTCCCCCGGACGGGGGGAGGCCGCGGACGCGTAGGCGGCCACGACCTCCCGCCAGGGGCCGCGCCCGGCCAGCTCGGCGGCCATCGCGGCCACGGTCGCGTTCGCCCCGGGGTCGCTGGAACCGGCCGAGGCCAGCACCAGGGCCGTGCCGGGGTCGGGGCGCACGCCCGCCTCGTCCAGGCGCCGCTCCACCGCCTCCGACAGCAGCGGGTGCGGGCCCAGGGTGTCGGCGTAGTGCACCCGCAGCCACGGGCTGCGCCCGCGCGCGTCCGCCAGCACCTCCGGCAGGTCCACCTTGCTGTGGTAGGCCGCCGTCAGCAGCGTCGGCAGCACCACCGCCTCACCCGCCCCGCGCGCTGCCAGCTCCTCCAGCGCGTCCCGCGCGGAGGGCGCCACGTGGTCCAGGTAGGACACGCGCACGTCGAGCCCCGGCCGCAGCGCCCGCACCCGGTCGAACACCGCCGACACGGCCCGCGCCGACCTCGGGTCCGCGCTGCCGTGCGCCACCGCGAGCAGGGGGATCCTGCCGTCCGCGCCCGGCCCACGCCCGTCCCGGTCTCCGCCGCTCCGCGCTCCGGCTCCGCCCACCGTCATGGACACCCTCCTCGTCGCTTCCGAGCACCGCCGCCCCCGGCCCCGCCCGGCCCCGGCGGAGCCGCGGCCGGGCCACGGGGCCCGGCCGCCGCGTACGCACTCAAACGTGGATTCCGCACTCGGTCTTGCCCGTGCCGGACCACCGGCCGCTGCGCGGGTCCTCGCCCGGGGCCACCCGCCGCGTGCACGGCTCGCAGCCGATCGAGGGGTAGCCGTCGTACTGGAGCGGGTTCACGATGACCCCGTTCTCGGCCATGTAGGTGTCCACCTCGTCCTGGGTCCACCGGGCGATCGGGTTCACCTTGGTCATCCGCCGACGCCGGTCCCACTGCACGACCGGGGTGTCGCGGCGGGTCGCCGAGTCCTCCCGGCGCAGGCCGGTCAGCCACGCGGCGTAGGGCTCCAGGGCCCGCTGGAGGGGCTCCACCTTGCGCAGGTGGCAGCAGATGCCGGGGTCGCGTCCGTGCAGGCGCGGGCCCAGGGCCAGGTCCTGCTCGGCCACCGTGCGGGTGGGCTCGACGTTGATGAGGTTGATGTCGTACACGGAGGCGACGGCGTCACGCGTGCCGATGGTCTCGGGGAAGTGGTAGCCGGTGTCGAGGAAGATGACGTCGATCCCCGGCACCGTTCTGGAGGCCAGGTCGACCATGAGCGCGTCGGCCATGGAGGAGGTCATGCACAGCTGGTCGCCGAAGGTCTCGGCGGCCCAGGAGACGATCTCCGGGGCGGAGGCCTCCTCCAGCTCGCGCGCGGCCCGCGCCGCGAGCTCGGGACCGCCCACGGGGGTGATGGTGGTGGAGTTCATGAGTTCCCTTCCGTCGGTCTGGAGGGGGCGCCTTTCGCGGAGAAGGACGCGGAGCGCAACCCGACGTACTTGACCCGAAACACCCGGGCACAGGACAGGCAGGCCCAGGGGTAGCCCTCTCCCTTGACGGCGGCGCCCTCCTCCGGCACGAGGTCCTCGTCGCCGCAGTAGGGGCAGTAGTGGGGCGCGGCCCTCTCGGACATGGCGCACCTCTTCCTCTCGCTCGGGTCTCTCAGGTCGTTTCGCGGCCGTGGGCCGGGCCGGTCCGTACGCGGACCGGCCCCGGTGCCGCGGCCGGGGGCGGCCGCGGCGGTCCCGACCGCCCGGACGAACTACTTCAGGTCGGCGTCCTCGGCCCGGCCGACCCAGGAGGCGAACGACTCGCCGTCCTCCTTCTGGTCCTGGAACCGGCGCACCACCCGCTCGACGTAGTCGGGCAGTTCGTCGGCGGTGGCCTTCAGCCCGCGGATCTTCTTGCCGAAGGACTGGGTCAGCCCCATGCCGCCGCCCAGGTGGATCTGGTAGCCCTCCACCTGCTCGCCCTCGGAGTTCATGACGAGCTGGCCCTTGAGGCCGATGTCGGCGACCTGGATGCGCGCGCACGAGTTCGGGCAGCCGTTGACGTTGATGGTCAGCGGCTCCTCGAAGGCGGGNCACGGTCCTTGGTCTCCACGATCGCCAGCTTGCAGAACTCGATGCCGGTGCAGGCCATCGTCTGGCGGCGGAACACGCTCGGGTTGACCTGGAGGCCCTCCGCCTCCAGGGCGGAGGTGATCGAGGCGATCCGGTCCTCCGCCACGTCCAGGATGACCAGCTTCTGGTCGGCGGTGGTGCGGACGCGGTCCGAACCGTGCTCCTCGGCGATGTCGGCGACGCGCAGCAGCGCGTTGCCCGACACCCGGCCCACCTTGGGCGCGAAGCCCACGTAGAAGTTGCCGTCCTTCTGGCGGTGCACGCCCACGTGGTCGCGGCGCAGGCCCGAGTCCAGTTCGAGGGCGGGGCCGTCGGGCAGCGCGTAGCCCAGGTACTCCTTCTCCAGGACGTCACGGAACTTCTCCGCGCCCCAGTCCTTGATGAGGAACTTGATCCGCGCGCGGGTTCGCAGGCGCCGGTAGCCGTAGTCGCGGAAGATCCCGCAGACCCCGGCCCACACCTCGCTCACCTGCTCCGGGCGCACGAACGCGCCCAGGCGCTGGGCGAACATCGGGTTGGTGGACAGGCCGCCGCCGACGAACAGGTCGTAGCCAGCCTCGCCCGCCCCGTTGCGCACGCCCGCGAACGCCACGTCGTTGATCTCGTGGTTGACGCAGTGCACCGTGCACCCCGACACCGAGGTCTTGAACTTGCGCGGCAGGTTGGAGTACAGCTCGCTGCCGATGTGGTCCTCGTAGATCTCGCGGATCGCGGGACCCGCGTCGATGACCTCCTCCTCGGCTACCCCGGCCAGCGGACAGCCCAGGATGACGCGCGGGGTGTCGCCGCAGGCCTCCGTGGTGGACAGGCCCACCGACTCCAGCTTCTCCCAGATCGCCGGGACGTCCTCCACCCGGATCCAGTGGTACTGGACGTTCTGGCGGTCGGTGATGTCGGCGGTGTCGCGCCCGTAGTCGCGGGAGATCTCACCGACCGCGCGCAGCTGCGCGACCGTCAGCTGCCCACCGTCGATGCGCACCCGCAGCATGAAGTAGCGGTCGTCGAGCTCCTCGGGCTCCAGGACGGCCGTCTTGCCTCCGTCGATGCCCGGGGCGCGCTGGGTGTACAGACCGAACCAGCGGAACCGTCCGCGCAGATCGGCGGGGTCGATCGAGTCGAACCCGCCCTTGGAGTAGATGTTGATGATCCGATCGCGGACGTTGAGCCCGTCGTCGTTCTTCTTGTTCTCCTCGTTCTTGTTCAGCGGCTCGTGGTAGCCGAGGGCCCACTGGCCCTCGCCACGGCGGCGGCGCGGCTTGGCCGCGGTCGCTGTCCTGCCGGGCTGCGCGGAAGAGGGAGGCATCGCGGGTGTCTCCGATGAGGTGTCGCGGGGTGCTCACAGCCCCGGCGTCCACACCGCATGCCCGCGTCGCCGCACATCGTCGTGCTGGCGATCGGGTCGGGATCCGCGTGTGGGATAAGAAGAAGAGGCAGGGCGCCGGTGCCGCGCGCACCCCTGGGGTGCGTCAAAGGGCGGTGAGATTAACCGACGCTGCAACAGATGGCGCTGCCGACCCGCAGGAAGTCCACGTGACGGCGCACGTAGAGCATGGGGTCCAGAGCAGCGATCATGTAATGAGAATGTCACGCGCGTCGACGCTTTGTCCAGACGGGGTCTGACCGCCCCTGAGTGAGTCACGTCACTCGCCCCGTGCGTCCGTGGCGCGGGGCGGCCTCCCGGGACCGCTAACGTTTCCTCCGTGGTGGGTTTCTGGGAGCGGCTGTGGTACTCCGTGGACGGGTGGCTGAGACGCCATGCCCGCCTGCGCAGCGGGATGCTCCTCGTCCTGCGCACGGTCCGGGCCTTCGCCCGCGACCGGGTCGTCGGGCTGGCCGCCGAGTCGGCCTTCTTCACCCTCATCTCGCTGCCCGCGCTCATGCTGGGCCTCCTGGGCGCCCTGGGGCCGCTGACCATCGTGCTCGGCGAGGACTTCGTCGAGGAGATCCGGCTGTGGATCCTGGACCTGACCGCGCGGGTGCTGACCCCGGACACGGTGGACAGCGTGGTCGAGCCGCTCGTCGACGACTTCCTCGGGGGAGTCCCGGGCGGAGTCCTGTCGGTGACGTTCCTGGTGTCGCTGTGGTCGGGGTCGCGGGCGATGAACGTCTTCATCCGCTCGATCACGATCTCCTACGGCCTGGACGAGCTGCGCGGCTGGGCGCGCCAGCGCGTTCTGGCCTTCGTCGCCTACCTGGGCGGGCTGCTGTTCGCCATCCTCCTTCTGCCGGTCCTGGTGGCCGGGCCGGACCTGGTCAACCGCCTGCTGCCCGTGACCGTGGGGCGGCTCAACCTGTTCTACTGGCCGACCGTCGCGCTGCTCGCCATCGCCGCGGTCACCCTGCTCTACGCCCTGAGCGTGCCGGTGCGCACCCCGCTGTGGCGCCACCTGCCGGGAGCGCTGCTGGCCGCCCTGGTGCTGATCACGGGATCGGTCGCCCTGCGCGTCTACCTGGACGCCTCCTTCGGGCAGGTGACCATCTACGGCTCCCTGGCCGCGCCGATCGCCATTCTGGCCTGGCTGTTCGTGATGGCCATCGCCGTGCTGGTGGGCTCGTCCTTCAACGCCGAGATCGACGCGATGTGGCCCATGCCGCGCACCGCCGCCGCCCGGGCGAAGATCGCCAACCGGGACTTCGAGCGGGCCAACCGGCTCGTCCAGCGCCGGGAGCAGGCGTTCATCGACGCGATCGTGGAGAGCAACGGGCGCTGACTGGCCCCTGCCGACCGGTCGCGCCCCGGTGCCCGGCGATGCCGGAAACCCCGAAAAGTCCTGCCCCGCCGGTAATCTCGTCGTGCCGTCGGGCGGGAGGCCGCGATCCCGCCGCACCCGAGCCCGGACGGCGCCGCCCGTGAGAGGCCGTCCCCCATGACCGTTCCTCCACCGGACGCCGTTCCCCCGCCGGACGAGGGCGACCGGGACTCCGTGCCCGTCACCGTCGAGACCACCGTCAGCGCACGCCCCCTCCTGCACACCCTGTACGCCTGGCTTCTGGTCATGGCGGGGTTCTCCCTGGCTCGTTACCTGTCACATGGGGACATTTTCCAACTGGCCGCCTTCGTCTGTCTCGTCTCATTTATGGCTGTCCACCCCGTCCTGTCCCTGCGCTTCCCGGCTCGCGCTGCTGCGGGGTGGCGTATTCCCCTCACTGCCTTGCGGGCGCAGAGAGCCGCGCTGTTCCTGATGTGGTTGGGCATGGGGGTGATGCTCGTCATCGGGTTCCAGGACGTGCTGTACGGCGGTCTTCCCTGGCCGGTGCACGGGTTCCAGTTGGCCGCCCTCGTTCCCCTGGGCCTTGCTGTGGAGGCCTTCGTGCGTGAGTGGCGGTGGCGGTCGTGAGGGCGCCGGTGGCGGGCGGCCTTCCCGTACCCGGTGAGGTGTTGGCCTGCTACGCGTGCGACCGGTGGGAACCAGGTGGCCGGATTCGGCCATTTTCGGTGTGAACTAAATATCTTCCCCAGGTGTCCACTCCATGGTGAGGATGATGCCCACGGCACCAGCCACATCCCATGTTCGGACAATTCTCCAGGTCACGGAGGGGAGGGCGGGACAACTGCCTCAGGTACGCCGGGCCGTGCGCGCCGCGTTGACGCATGGCCGGAATAGGCGAGACGAGCGACGATCAGTATGATCTCGTGCAGCACTGACTACGCGTGCGTCGGCACCACCTCCAGGTAGTCCCAGGCCGCGAACCACCGTCATCGCTGACCTAGGTCCCCGTACCCCCGTACACGAACAGGTCCACGTTCCCCATGCCTTCGGAGGCACCATGAGCCGGGAGTCCCACCCGGGGCAGTCCCGGCCCACCGCCGTCATCGTCATCGCGCCCGACGAACGCAGCGCCGAGATCCTCGTCGAGGGGCACCGCCAGGTCGTCACGGGCCAGGCGCCCAAGGAGACGCGGCGCGCCGCGCTGGACGTCGCCACCGGCTACGCCGCCAGAATCGGTCAGCCGGTCCTCATCGACGCCCGCGACGCCAACGGCTACTGGCGCCTGGTCGCCACGCCCACGGGCGTGGTGCAGGCGGCCGACCAGGTCGTGTCCGGCCGCGAGCCGACGCCGCCGCCTCCTCCTCCCGCTCCGGTCAGTCCTCCCGCCAGCGGTGTCGAGACCGGCGCCCGGCCCGAGGCCAAGGCCAAGAACAAGAAGAAGGGCGGCCGGACCCTCGTCATCGTGGGCGCCGCCGTGCTCGCCCTGGTGCTGCTCGCCGGTGCGGGCGCCGCCGCCTGGCGCTTCCTGCCCGGCCTCGGCGGAGGGCCCGGGGGCGACGTCGCCGCGGACGTGACCACCCTCAACCACCCCGCGCCGCCCCACTTCTCCACGACCGTCGACTTCAGCGCGCAGATCGCCCCGGGCAGCCAGCCGGGGGTCAGCCGCCAGGGCGACCTGCTCGCCTACGTCGACCCCGAGCAGCGGCTCAACCTGCTCGACGCCGACGGCGAGAACCTGTGGTCGGTCGAACTGCCCGTGGAGTCCGGCGAGGTGCTCGGAGCGCCCTGGTTCGTGGAGTACGGCGGCGAGCAGGCCGTCGTCATGGAGACCGCCCAGACCCTGTGGTTCTGGTCCACGGCGGACGGCGATTCCGTCGGGATCGACCTGCCCGAAGCCGCCTTCGTCCAGTACGTGGGCACTTCCGCTCTCGTACGCACCGAGACCGAGGCCTTCGTCCCGGTCGGCGGTGAACTGCGGCAGGTCGACTTCCCCGAGGGCTCCGCGCCCATGCTGGCCGAGGGGGAGAACGTCCTCGCCGCGGTCATCGACGGACCATGGACCTGGGTCAGCCCCGACGACAATCCCGTGGAGGTCAATCCCCAGCGCCCCGACGACGCGGGCGACATGGAGTCGGTGGTCACCGCGCTGCGCGAGTACGTCGTCGTCCGCTGGGAGCCGCTCCGGGGCGAGGGTGCCGTTCTGGCCTTCCACGACAACCAGGACGGCAGCGTCATCGGCAGCGCTCAGGTCGATCCCGCCGACCTGGAGGACGTGCGACACCGCTCGGAGGCCATCGGTACCCAGCTGGTCGCCTACGGACCCGCGGTGATGAACCCCGAGAACGGGCGGACCGCGGTTGTCCCGGGCTTCCAGCCCGATATCGCGGTCGGTTCCCTCGTCTTCGGTCAGATCGACGGCGCCTTGGTGGCCGTCGACGCCGAGGGCAGGGTCGAGGAGGCTCCCGCGGACTCCGTCCCGCCTGTCGGTCTGCTCGGAGAGCGGGCCGTCGTGGTCCACGACGACCACCTTTATGCCATCCCCTCTGAATAGATCAGTACACGAGAAGAGAAAGGAGTGGGATGACCCCCAAGAAGCGTGTTTTCACCGTGACCGCGGCTGGCCTGTTCATGGCCGGTTTCTCCGCGGGTCCGGCGTTCGCTGACACTCTGGACGCGACCGCGTCCGAGGCTGCCCCCCAGGTCGCCGAGAGCACGGTCGTCAACCTCGCTGCCGAGGATGTCGAATCGGCTGTCGATCCCCAGCCCCTGCTGGACATCGACGTGCCTGTCTTCCCCGGCCCGCCCGGTGACGGCGGCGACCCCGGTAACCCCGGTGACCCTGGCCCCGGCGACCCCGGTGACCCGGGCGACCCCGGTCCTGGCGACCCCGGTGACCCGGGAGACCCGGGCGACCCCGGTGACCCTGGTGACCCGGGAGACCCCGGCGATCCCGGTGACCCGGGTGACCCGGGCGACCCCGGTGACCCCGACCCGGGCGACCCCGGTGACCCGGGCGACCCCGACCCGGGTGACCCGGGCGACCCCGGTGACCCCGACCCGGGCGACCCTGGTGACCCCGACCCCGGTAACCCGGGCGACCCCGACCCCGGTAACCCCGGTGACCCGGGCGACGACGGCAACCCTCCCGGTGACGGCGGCACGCCCCCTGGTGACGGCGGCGACGACGGCAACGGCGGCGGCGACGAGATCCAGGCCCCCGGCACCACCGCCCCCGGTGGTACCGCTCCCGAAGCCGCCGCTCCGGTGAGCGAGGGCAACGGCGACAGCGACGACGACGGTGACGAGACCCTCGCCACCACCGGCGTCGACATGCAGGGCTTCGTGCTCGGCGGCGCCGTGGTGACGGGCATCGGCGCTCTGGCCCTGTGGGCCGGGGCCCGCCGTCCGGCTCCGATCGCCTAACGGCACCACCCCGCCGCACGGTCCCTGAGTCCGCGCGGCAATGAGGGCCCCCGACCGTCAGGTCGGGGGCCCTTCACGTGCGCGGGGAGGAAAGCGCGCCGCCCCGGCGGGGACGGTCCCGGCGGGGAGGGCGCCGCGGTCCTTCGGTCCTCACGCGCGCGGACGCAGGGCGAAGGCGAGCAGGAAGGCGCCCACGCCCGCCCCCGCGATCACCCACAGCGCGTTCCCCAGGCTGGAGGAGTCGGCGAGGAAGCCCACCAGCGGCGGGAAGGCCAGGAAGCCCGCGCGGCCCAGCCACCCCACGACGGTGATTCCGTCCCCGGTGCGCACACCCGGCACGTTCCCCGCCGCCGCCAGGGTCAGCGGGAAGAGCGTGGACACGCCCAGCCCCATCACCCCGAAGCCGATGACCGTGGCCACCGGGTGCGGCACCAGCAGGGCGAACGCGATCCCGCCGCCCGCCAGGAGCCCGCACGCGCGCCCCACGGCGGCGGCGCCGAACCGGTCGGTCACACGGTCGCCGACCAGCCGCCCCAGCGTCATCATCGCCTGGCAGGCCACGAACGGCATCGCCGCCAGGAACAGCGACGCCTCCAGCTCCGAGGTCATGTACACCGCGCCCCAGGAGGCGGCGGAGTCCTCGATGCCGCCGGCGAACATCAGCAGCACGCTGAGCCCCAACAGGAGCAGCACGGCCCGGCCGGGGACGCGCAGGCGCCTCCCGCTCCCCGTGTCGGTGCCGTCCTCGCGCTCGCTGCTCTCCGGACCGGGCAGCAGCATCCGGCTCACCGCCAGGTTCACGCACAGCAGCAGCGCGGCCACGCCGCCCAGGTGCCACAGGATGGGCACCCCGGCACCGGCCATGGCCGCGCCCAGGAGGCCTCCGGCCACCGCGGCCATGCTCCACAGCGCGTGGAAGGTGTTGATGATGCTGCGTCTGTAGCGCCGCTGGACGCGCAGCCCGTGCGAGTTCTGCGCCGAGTCGGTCCAGGCGTCCGCGCTGCCCAGCACGAACAGCACCGCCGCCAGCATCCACCAGTTCTGCGCCAGCGCAATGAATGGGAGCGCTCCCAAAGAGATGAGGCTGGTTCCCACCGCTGTCCGGCCGCTGCCGAACCAGTGGATCAGGGGGCCCGCCAGCATGCCGGTCAGGATCGCGCCGGTCGGCATCGCCGCGATCGCCAGACCCAGTTCCGCGTTGCTCAGCCCCAGCTGGGACTTGAGCACCGGGAGCCACGGAACGGCGTTGGTGTAGGTGAAGCCGTTGACGAAGAAGAGGGTGGAGACCGCGACCCTGGCCCTGCGGGCCTCCGGCGGAGGGGACTCGGTTCTGGTCTGGACGTTCACGGCGGCTCCCAGGACGGCTTTCGGTGCGTGCAGATGTTATCGAGTCCGGTCATCGGATGGCAGGCCTTTTCGGCGCCCCCGAACGGGCCCGTCCCCAGGACGGTTCCGCTCCGCCGTCCGCGCGGAGGGTCCCCGTCGCGGAGCCGTCCACGGTGGTACCGGCACGGCGGGTCCTGTCGGACCCTTCTTGCCTTCGGGTGGAAGAGGAAGTCAAATAGAGGTCCTGCTCCGTCACCGGACAGGCCCCTGACCGACCTCGACAGACCAGCCTCCGCCCCGACCGGACCTGCGACCGCCCGCCACCGCCTCCGCCCCGACCGGTCCTCCGCTCGCCCGGGCCTGCGACCGCCACCGCCTCCATCCGCCTCCGCCTCCGCCCCGACCGGTCCTCCTCGACCGGTCCTCCGCCCGCCCGCCGCCTCCCCGACCGGACCCTCGTCCGCCACCGCCTCCAGGGCCCCGGCCCGAGCCCCCGCCCAGCGGCCCGCTCCCGCGCAGGGCGCCCCAGCCCGCTGTCCGCCGCCTCCCCACGCCGGGAACCGTGTCCGCACGGCCCGGACGGAACCGGAAGAGCCCATGATCAACACGAGCGCGCTGCGAGAGAAGCCCACACTCACCGGGAAGAGCGTACGTCTGGCGCCCCTGGCGGCCGAGCACACCGACGCCTACTTCACCGCCAGCCTCGACGAGGAGGTCCGCAGACTCACCGGCACCCACCGCCGCATCACCTACGCGCAGGCCAGGGAGTGGTGCGAGAGCCGCGCGGACCGCACCGACCGCCTGGACCTGGCCATCACCGCGCCCAAGGACGGGCGCTACCTGGGCGAGCTGTCGGTCTACGCCGTCGCGCCCGAGAACGAGAGCGCCGGG
Source organism: Nocardiopsis synnemataformans DSM 44143 (assembly GCA_000340945.1). Classification (GTDB taxonomy): domain Bacteria; phylum Actinomycetota; class Actinomycetes; order Streptosporangiales; family Streptosporangiaceae; genus Nocardiopsis; species Nocardiopsis synnemataformans. The sequence goes on from ANAW01000077.1 coordinate 86,864, forward strand.
TACCGCATCGCCCTGTCCGCGATCGAGTTCACCGGCCAGGGCCTGGGCAGGGAGGCCACCCAGCTCGTGCTGGAGTACGCCTTCGAGCGCATCGGCCTGCACCGCGTCTGGCTGTACGTCTACGCCTTCAACATGAGGGCGATCGCCGTCTACCGCTCCTGCGGCTTCGCCGTGGAGGGACGGCTGCGCGACTCCCTGCTGTGGGAGGGGCGCCGCCACGACGCCCTGCTGATGGCCGTGTTCAGGAACGGCTTCCGCCGCACCTGAGGGACGGGTTTTGCTCGGGTTCGGGGTTGGAACCGCCGTGTCGGGGGGTATCTCGGTACCACTTTCCAGCGGCTCATCCACACAGCCGAGAGGAGCGGTACCGGGGCCCGGGCCCCGGCGCCGGTGAGGCCATGAACCCAGTACCCGTTTCACTGCCCTTCGCCGACCGGTCGGAGGCGGGACGCCGACTCGCGGAGCGGGTGCGCCCCTTCGCGGTCAACGATCCGCTCGTGCTGGCCCTGCCCCGCGGCGGCGTGCCGGTCGGCGCGGAACTCGCCCTGCGGCTCGACGCCGACTTCGACGTGCTCATGGTCCGCAAGATCGGCCTGCCCGGACACCCCGAGATGGGGGTCGGCGCCATCGCCGAGGACGGGCACGTCATCTACGACGACCTCGCGCTGGCCCGATTGCACGTGCCCCGCCAGGCCCTGTCCGACACCGTCGCCGCCGAACGCGACGAACTCGACCGCAGGCGCCGCGTCTACCGCGGCGAGCGACCGTCCCCGCGGATCGCCGGGCGCGACTGCGTGGTCGTGGACGACGGCGTCGCCACCGGGGGCACCGCCCGCGCCGCGCTGCGCATGGTCCGCCAGGCCGGGCCCGCGCGGGTGGTCCTGGCCGTGCCCGTCGCCTCGCCGGAGGCGGTCGCGCTGCTGCGCGAGGAGGCGGACGCCCTGGTGGTGCTCAGCGCGCCGGACAACTTCCGCGCGGTGGGGGAGTGGTACCGCGACTTCGGCCAGCTCTCCGACGACCACGTCACCGCCATCCTCGCCGAGAACGCGCACACGCGGCCGCGGTCGGGCGGGACGCGGCGCGTGCGGGTGCCCGTGGAAGGGGCCCACCTCGACGGCGATCTGACCGTGCCCGCCGCGCTGCGCGGCGCGGTGGTGATGGCCGCGGGGGAGGGGCGCGCGGACGAGCGGTGGCGGTCGGTCGCCTCGGTCCTGCAACAGGCCGGGTACGCCACCCTGCTCATGGACCTGCTGACCGAGCGGGAACGCTCCCTCGACTCCTCCGACGCGGTCTCCGACGCCGCCTCCGACACCGGCGCCGACGTGCTCGGCGAACGGTTGGGCGCGGCGGTCACCTGGCTGCGCCGGGCCGAGGACACCGCCGACGAGCCCCTGGGGGTGCTGGCCTCGGGCGACGCCGCGGCGTCAGCCCTGGTCGCCGCGGCCCGGCACCCGCGGGACGTGGCCGCGGTGGTGGCGCACGGCGGGCGGATCGACGTGGCCGAGGCGAGCCTGCCGGACGTGCGGGCGTCGGTCCTGGTGCTGCTGGAGGGGGACGACTCCTTCCTGCGCGAGCTCGGCGAGTGGACGCGCGCCCGGATGGGCGGTTCCACGGACCTGCGGGTGGTGTCGGGAGCCGAACGGCTGCTCCGGGACTCCCGCGAGTGGCGCCGCGTGGCGGCCGAGGCCCTGGACTGGTTCGACCGGCACCTGGACGCGGCCCCGCGGTGAGGCGCCGGCGGACCGGGCGCGGCCGTCCCGCCCGCCGGTGCGGGGCCCTTCACCGGGTACGGGGAGAACCCCGGGCATGAGAAAACCCGCGGCGCCCTCGACGTTGCTCGTCGGGGCGCCGCGGGTTGTTCGGGGGCCGGGGCCACCGGGGGAGATCCGCTTGCCGGGAATCCGGACTATGCGGCGTTCGCGCGACGCATACGGCGACGGCGCTCGGAGGCGCGCTCGTCCTCGTTCAGCCCGCCCCAGGTGCCGTACTTCTCCGGACGCGAGATCGCATAGTCCAGGCAGTCGGTTCGAACCGGGCAGGCCGCACAGATCTCCTTGGCCTTGCGCTCACGGATCTCCCGCTCCGGCTGGCGTTCGCCGTCCGGACCGAAGAAGAGCACAAGGTCCTCGCCCCGGCACGCGGCGGCATCCTGCCACCCCCAGTGCGGGCGGGGGCGCAGCGCGGCCTGCCGACGTACCTGAGACATGCTTGAACCACCTCTACTGAAATCACTAGTAAGCTGTCGGAAAAAGCTTCAGTCACCAAAATTGGTCATGCGGCGCGAGTCACCCCGCACGACGCAAACGCCGAGCGGTGCGAGTGATGTTCCCCGGTGTGGCTGAGACCACGAGAAGCACAGGTACTGCGGCACCGATCCGCCGAGGGGCGGAGTGCTCTCACGCGAACGGCTGCGGAGGCGGTGACGGCCTCCGTCCGAGCCGGTACGTAATCATGCCATCCCTCATCCCGATCCTGCACGGGGGGTAGGGAAATTACTCGCACAACCGTTACCGAAACCAGATGACAACTGACCGGTGTGCGGTCTTTTGTCTGAGTTTGTTGTGCATCGCAAGATCTGGGGCCTTGCGAAGGACACAGCACATCGTATGGTGCGATGTCCCTCCTGCCTAGGGGGTCCTCCTGATGTGCGGGTCACATTGCGGTCTGTGCGAAGCTCCGAGTTCGGGCCTGACCGTATGTCCTCACCCTCCGTCGACACCGGCGGGGAGGGTTATGCACCTTTCCGCGCCCGCTCCCGGGCGCCCTCCCCCGCCTCCCGCGCCCGCTCCCCGGCCGCCCCGGCCCCCTCGCGACACGCCGTCCCCCGGCGCTTCCGCCATCCCCCTCCCGCATGCCTGAAGGCTGCCCCTAGGGGAAGTACCAGGGTGGGGCGCCCGAACGGGTCGTGGTGCGCGGACGTCCCAGACGGTAGAAACAACGGACGCGGCCGCTTACCGGCCGCACGTCCCCGCACCGGGACACCAACACAAGGGAGGACGAGAACACCGTGGGCCTCTTGCGGTTCATCCTGAACGTCATCTGGATCTTCGTCGCGGGGTTCTGGCTGGCGGTCGGTTACGTCTTCGCGGGCATCATCTGCTGCATCCTCATCGTCACGATTCCCTTCGGCATCGCCTCGTTCCGCATGGCCAGGTACGCGATCTGGCCCTTCGGACGCGACCTGGTCCGCAGGTCCGACGCGGGCGGGGGCAGCACCTTCCTCAACGTCATCTGGGTGATCGTCGCCGGTTGGTGGCTGGCCCTCGGCCACATCGCCACCGCGATCGGCCTCGCCGTCACTATCATCGGTATCCCCATGGCCTGGGCCTCGCTGAAGATGATCCCCGTCGCCCTCGCACCCTTCGGCAACGAGATCGTCGAGAGCGGCCACCCGCGGGAACCCTGGCAGTTCTGACAGCGTTGACCTCCCACCGGGCCCGTGGGAAACACGGGCCCCACTCGTCCGTCTCCCGCGAGACCACCCCCAAGCGGCCGTCGGTCCCCGACCTCCACCGCGCAACGTCCAGAGAATGGAGTCCATGTGCAAGCCCAGCGGCCGGGAGTGTGGGCGCTCCTGAACAAGTGGCTCTCCGCCCGTAGAGCCCGCGCCGAGCGCCTCGCCAGGCTGGAGGCGGAGAACGAGCGCGGCGCCGAACCCCAGGCCGCGGACGAGGGCTCCCACGAGCAGCAGGGCGGCCCCGACAACCTGCTGCGCTCCATCAGCGACGTGGCCTGGCGGGTACTGATCATCGGCGTGGTGGCGGGCCTGCTCGTCTACGCGCTCGTCTACCTGTCGGTCGTCACGCTGCCGGTGATCCTGGCGGTGTTCATCACCGCCCTGCTCATGCCGATCGCCAACTGGCTGCGCCGCAGAGGGTTCGGCCGGGGACTGTCGACCACCATCTCCCTGCTGGTCGGACTCATCGTCTTCGGCGGCGTGATCTCGCTGATCGTCACGCCCGCCATCCAGGGCTTCAGCCCGCTGGTGGACAGCGTCACCAGCGCGGTCGGCGAACTCCAGAACATCCGGCTGCCCTTCGTCGACCCGGCCCTGTACACCAACCTGATCGACGACGCCTGGATGCAGATCCAGGGCATGATCACCCAGAACCAGGACCAGCTGCTCAGCGGGGCCTGGACCGCCACCTCGGCGGTGATCTCGGTCCTGGTCGGCATCGTCCTCATCATCGCCCTGACCGTGTACTTCGTGCACTCGGGCGACCAGCTCATGGACTGGCTGGTCACCCTGCTGCCGTCCGGTTCGCGTCCGGGCATGCGCCACGCGGGCGACGTCGCCTACGGGGTCATGGGCCGCTACGTGCGCGGCGTGGCCGCGGTCGGCTTCTTCGACGCCGTCGGCATCGGCATCGTCCTGGTCATCTTCCTCGACATCAACCTGGCCATCCCGCTGATCGTGCTGACCTTCGTCGGCGCCTTCCTGCCGATCATCGGCGCCTTCCTCACCGGCCTGCTCGCCGCCCTGGTGGCCTTCGTGACCGAGGGCTGGATCGTGGCCCTGATCATCGTCGGCGCCGTGCTCCTGGTACAGCAGCTGGAGAGCAACGTCTTCGCGCCGCGCATCTACGGCGCCTCGCTCGACCTGCCCTCGCCGATCGTGCTCATCGGCATCTCCGTCGGCGCGGTCGTCGGCGGTATCCCCGGCATGTTCCTGTCCACTCCGGTGGTCGCCGTGCTGGCCGCGCTGCTGCGCAACCGCCCGCCCTCCAGCGGTGACGGCTCCGATGAGGGGGCCGGCTCCGACAAGGGGGACGGGGATGTGGCCGAGGTCAAGGCGGACACCGTCGTGGTCAGGGCCGACCGGGAGGCCGGCCAGGACGGCGCGGTCGGAGCCACCCCGGTCGATCCCCCCGAACAGAAGTAGGTGCTGGGCGGCGCGGCTCCGGCCGCGCCGCCCCCGGGAATGCCCGGCGCCCCCGACCCGTTGACCGGGCGGGGGCGCCCGCGTTCCGGTCAAATCCCTCGCGCCGCCCCTCACCGGTGCCGTTAGTCTGGGTCGGTAGGCCCCGAGCCGCCCCTCCCGCCGCCGCGCGAGGGAGCACGTCTCCCCACGGCGCACACGCGTGCCCGGCAGCCCAGACAGGCGGTCCAGACCGGCCGCACAGAACCGTCCCACCACCTCGTAGGAAGCCCCACCATGCTGATCGCCACCGACCTCGAACTGCGCGTCGGTCCTCGACTCCTGTTGGAGCCGACCACCTTCCGCGTCGCCGCCGGGGACCGGATCGGACTGGTCGGCCGCAACGGTGCGGGCAAGACCACCATGACCAAGGTGCTGGCGGGCGAGGGCCTGCCCACCGGCGGCACGGTCACCTCCTCCGGCAGCATCGGCTACCTGCCCCAGGACCCCCGCACCGGCGACCTGGACGTGATCGCCAGGGACCGGATCCTGTCGGCGCGCGGCATCGACGAGGCCCTGCGCGGCATGCGCGAGGCCGAGAAGAAGATGGCCAGCACCGACACCAAGACCCGCAACAAGGGCGTGCGCGCCTACTCGCGCTGGGAGGAGCGGCTGCACGTGCTGGGCGGCTACTCCGCCGAGTCCGAGGCCGCCGCCATCTCCTCCAGCCTGGGGCTGCCGGACAAGGTGCTCGGCCAGCCGCTGCACACGCTCTCGGGCGGTCAGCGCCGCCGGATCGAGCTGGCGCGCATCCTGTTCAGCGGGGCCGACACCCTGCTCCTGGACGAGCCCACCAACCACCTGGACGCCGACTCCATCGCCTGGCTGCGCGACTTCCTCAAGTCCCACCAGGGCGGGCTCATCGTGATCAGCCACGACGTGGACCTGGTCGAGCACGTGGTGAACAAGGTGTTCTACCTCGACGCCAACCGCAGCACCATCGACGTCTACAACATGGGCTGGAAGCTGTACCTGGAGCAGCGCGAGGCCGACGAGCGCCGCCGCAGGCGCGAGCTGGCCAACGCCGAGAAGCAGGCCGACACCCTGCGCAAGCAGGCCGACCGGTTCCGGGCCAAGGCGTCCAAGGCGCGCGCCGCGCAGCAGATGCTCAACCGGGCCGACCGCCTCCTGGACGGCGTGCAGGGCGTGCGCAAGTCCGACAAGGTGGCCAAGCTGCGCTTCCCCGACCCGGCGCCCAGCGGTCGCACGCCGCTCATGGCCGAGGGCCTGTCCAAGTCCTACGGGTCCCTGGAGATCTTCGCCGGGGTGGACCTGGCCATCGACCGGGGCAGCCGAGTGGTGATCCTGGGCCTCAACGGCGCGGGCAAGACCACCCTGCTGCGCCTGCTCGGCGACGTCGAGAAACCCGACACCGGCAGGGTCGTGCCCGGTCACGGGCTCAAGCTCGGCTACTACGCCCAGGAGCACGAGACCCTGGACGTGGGCCGGTCCGTGCTGGAGAACATGATGAGCGCGGCCCCGGACCTGCCGGAGGTCGAGGCGCGGCGCACGCTGGGCTCGTTCCTGTTCACCGGCGACGACGTGGACAAGCCCGCGGGCGTGCTCTCCGGCGGTGAGAAGACCCGGCTGGCGCTGGCCACGCTGGTGGTCTCCAGCGCCAACGTTCTGCTGCTGGACGAGCCCACCAACAACCTGGACCCGGCCAGCCGCGAGGAGATCCTGGCGGCGCTGCGGGGCTACAAGGGCGCGATCGTGCTCGTCACCCACGACGAGGGCGCGGTCGAGGCCCTCCAGCCCGAACGGGTCATCCTCCTGCCCGACGGCGTGGAGGACGTCTGGAACGCCGAGTTCGAGGACCTCATCGCGCTGGCCTGATGCCGCCCGCGGCGGGCGCGGAACACGGGGGAGGTGGACGCCCGGCAGGTCCGGGAGGTTCACCTCCCCCCTTTTTCGGTCAGTGTTTGCCCCGTGCCGAAAACGGTGTCCTCGGCGGGGCGCCCGCGTGGTGTGGCGGGCCGCGAGCCCGATACCGGATCATGAGGGTGTCCCACGACGGGCGATCCGACGACTCTGAGGAGTGAGCTAGTGAACGACGCGCCGATCAAGCGCCCACGGCTGGCGGGGGAGGACCGCTCCGTGCTCGCCGCCCAGCTCAAGAGCCGCTACGACGCGGGGGAGAGCATCCGCATGCTGGCGGCGGCCACCGGGCGGTCCTACGGTTTCGTCCACCGGCTCCTGAGCGAGGCCGGGGTGGAGCTGCGCGGCCGAGGGGGGCCCACGCGCAAGGCGTGAGGCGCCGCGGCCCCGGCCCGCTCGCCACCCTGTGTTACTGATGGGTAACATCCGGGGTGACACCGAACACGACGGAGGAACCCATGGCACAGGCGACGAACGGGTCCGGACCGGCGCCCACCGATGAGGAGCTCTCCCGGGCCCGGCTCAGGCTGGCGGTGCGGGGGCCGGTCGCCCACATCACCATCAGCCGCCCCGACCGCCGCAACGCGATGACCGGGCGCACCTGGACCACGCTGGCCCACATCGGCCAGACCCTCCCCGAAGACGTCCGAATCGTCGTCATCGACGGGGACGGCGACATCTTCTCCGCCGGAATCGACCTCGGCATGTTCAGCCCCGAGGGCGTCGACGGCGAGCGCTCCATGGTCGCGGGTCTGGCCGACGGCACCGCCTCCGACGCCGAGGTCCGGGACTACATCGCCGGGTTGCAGGAGGGCTTCCTCTGGCTGCGCCGCCCCGACCTGGTCACCGTCGCCGCCGTGCGCGGCCACGCCATCGGCGCGGGCTTCCAGCTGGCCCTGTCCTGCGACCTGCGCATCCTGGCCGACGACGCCCAGCTGTGCATGAAGGAGCCCGCCCTGGGGCTGGTCCCCGACCTCACCGGGACCAAGCCCCTGGTCGACATCGTCGGGGTCAACCGCGCCGTCGAGATCTGCCTGACCGCCCGCCGCGTGGGAGCCCAGGAGGCGCGCGACCTGGGCCTGGCCGAGCTGGTGGTCCCCGCCGACGAGCTCTCCGGAGCGGTGGACGACGTGGTGGCCGCCCTGCTCGCCACCGACCGCGCGGCCGCCACCGCCACCAAGGCCCTGCTCCAGCAGGCCGCGGGCAACACCCTCCAGCAGCAGGCCGAGGCCGAGCGCGCGGCGCAGGCCGCCCGGCTCGCCGCCCTGGCCCGCGCCACGGCCGACGGCGCCCGGTAGCGGGCCGACCGGAAGCGTCGCTGGTGTGGCGCAAGGGTTCTGACCTGCGGTGATCCTGTACTTATGGCGAGGTGCGGCGCTCCGGGCCCGCTGTAAGCACAAGGACACGGCGAGGGGAGCGGACCGGATACCCGGCGGTTCCGCGAAGATGTGGACGGGAGGAGGAGACCCTTGTCACCGGTCGAAAACCCCCACCCCGTCCCCGTCGTGAGACGATCTCTAGTAGTCTTCTACGAGCGGTCGTGACATGCCGCGCGCATCCGAGCGCGCCGAGGCCGCGCAAGACGCGGAGAGCGTGCCGACCCGGTCGGCGCCACTCTTGACCCGAAGAGTCGCTCGTCCCCCCACACCAGTGAGGATCTCACGAGCTCAGGAGCCCCACACATATGCAGGGGCCCGCTTCCGCGTGTGATCAGGCGCGTTTGTGTGATTTCTTCGCTGGGTCGGTCATGGCCGTGTGAAGCCTTCCTCGAAACGCCGCCAAACGATGAGGAAGGTACACGTCACTTGACGACGGACACTGCCGTAATGCCTGCCTTCGACAGCCTGGGCCTGCCCCAGGACATCGTCGATGAGCTGGCCAAGAACGGTGTGACCACCCCGTTCCCGATCCAGGCCGCCACCATTCCCGACGCCATCGAGGGCCGCGACGTCCTCGGCTGCGGCCGCACCGGATCGGGTAAGACCCTGGCCTTCGGCCTGCCGGTCCTGATGCGCGCCGCCGAGCGCCGCGCCGCCGCCAACCGGCCCCGGGCCCTGATCCTGGTGCCCACCCGCGAACTGGCCCACCAGGTCCGCGACGCCCTGCGCACCTACGCCCGCATCGTGGGCGTGCGCGTGGGCGACGTCGTCGGGGGCAGCTCCTACACCCGCCAGATCAACGAGCTGCGCCGCGGCGTCGAGGTCCTGGTCGCCACCCCGGGCCGTCTGTCCGACCTGATCGACCAGGGCGCCTGCGACCTGGGCGACGTCGAGGTCTCGGTGCTGGACGAAGCCGACCAGATGTGCGACATGGGCTTCATGCCGCAGGTCAGCGAGCTCCTGGACCAGGTCCGCCCCGACGGCCAGACCCTGCTGTTCTCGGCCACGCTCGACGGCGACGTCGACAAGCTGGTCCGCAAGTACATGAACGACCCGCGCACCCACTCCGTGGACCCGCCGGTCTCGCAGGTCACCGCGATGGAGCACCACCTGCTCAAGGTGCTGCCCCGCGACAAGAACACGATCGTCACCCAGATCGCCGCGCGCGAGGGCCGCACGATCCTGTTCGTGCGCAGCAAGTACCGCGCCGACACCATCAGCGAGCAGCTGGCCCAGGCCGGTGTCCCCTGCGCCTCGCTGCACGGCGGCAAGACCCAGAGCGTGCGCACCCGCACCCTGGCCAAGTTCCGTGAGGGCCGCATCCAGGCCCTGGTCGCCACCGACGTCGCCGCCCGCGGCATCCACGTCGACGGCATCGATATGGTGGTCAACGTCGACCTGCCCACCGGCCACAAGGACTACCTGCACCGCGGCGGCCGCACCGCCCGCGCGGGTGCCTCCGGCCTGGTGGTCTCCCTGGTGGCGCCCAACCAGCGCCGCATGGCCCGCCGACTGCTCAGCGACGCCGGTGTCGAGGCCAAGCAGCACCTGGTCAACCCCGGCGACGAGCTGCTCAGCGAGGTGACCGGAGCCAAGGAGCCCTCCTGGGAGCCGTGGATCGAGCCGCCGGAGCCCGTGCGCGAGCGCCGCGGCCGCGGCGGCCCCCGTCGGGGCGGTGGCGGCGGCTACCGGGGTGGTGGCGGCGGCTACCGCGGCGGCGGTGGCGGCTACCGGGGCGACCGTCCCGGTGGTGAGCGCCGTGACTACGCCCCGCGTGGCGAGGGCGGCTACCGCGGCGGCGAGCGCCGCGGGGNAGCCGCGGCGGCTACCGGGGCGATCGCCCCGCTGGTGAGCGCCGTGACTACGCCCCGCGCGGTGAGGGCGGCTACCGCGGCGGCGAGCGCCGTGGCGGCGGTGGCGGCTACCGTGGTGGCGGCGACAACCGCGGCGGCTACCGCGGCGACCGTCGCGGCGGCCCGCGCCGCGAGGAGCGCTTCGACTCCGCTCCGCAGTACTGATCCCGTAACCGGTCCCGCGCTTGGAGCGGTACCGGTGACAGACCCGGGCCCGGCAGGTGGCACCTGCCGGGCCCGGGCCCTTTTTCCGGGGTTACCCACTTCTCTCGGACACTGCCACTTCCCGCAGGTCGCGGCCCCTGGTCTCGCGGGAGACCGCGACGGCGACCAGGGTGATCACGGCCATGGCGGCCACGTACAGCGAGATCGGCACGCTGCTGCCGAACGAGGCCAGCAGAGCCGTCGCGATCAGCGGGGCCAGCCCGCCCGCCACGATCGACGCGAGCTGGTAGCCCACCGACGCGCCCGAGTAGCGCACGCGGGTGCTGAACAGCTCGGAGAAGAAGGCCGCCTGCGGGCCGTACATGGCCCCGTGCAGGACCAGCCCGACCGTCACGGCCAGGGTCACCGACCAGAAGGTCCCCGCGTCCACGAGCGGGAAGAAGGCGAACACCCACAGCCCCGCCCCCGCGGCCCCCAGCGCGGTCACCGGTCTGCGGCCGATCCGGTCCGAGAGGGCTCCCCAGGCGGGGATTGTCACCAGGTGCACCGCCGAGGCGACGAGCACCGCGTTGAGCACCTGGCCGGTGGGCATCTGCGCCTCCTGCGTCGCGTAGACCAGGATGAACGCGGTGACGACGTAGTACGACACGTTCTCGGCCATGCGCACGCCCATGGCCACCAGGGCCTCGCGCCAGTGGTCGCGCAGCACGCCCAGGATCGGGGCGCGTTCGGGCCGGGCCGAGGCCGCCGCCCGCTCGTGCGCGTCGCGGAAGACCTGCGACTCGCTGACCGCCAGGCGGACCCACAGGCCGATGAGCACGAGCACGCCCGAGAGCAGGAACGGGATGCGCCAGCCCCAGGACAGGAAGTCCGCGTCGCTCAGCACCACGGCCAGCACCGCCAGCACGGCGGTGGCCAGCAGGTTGCCGCCCGGAGCCCCCGCCTGCGGCCAGGACGCCCAGAACCCCCGGTGCTGCGGCTTGCCGTGCTCGGCGACGAGCAGCACCGCGCCGCCCCACTCGCCGCCCAGGGCGAACCCCTGGACCACCCGCAGCAGCGTCAGCAGCAGCGGCGCGGCCAGGCCGACCGCCGCGTAGGTCGGCAGCAGTCCGATCGCGAACGTCGATCCGCCCATCAGCAGCAGGCTGATGACCAGCAGCTGTTTGCGGCCGATCCGGTCGCCGAAGTGGCCGAAGACCAGGCCGCCCAGCGGGCGCGCGACGAATCCCACCGCGTAGGTGGTGAACGCCAGCATCGTGCCGACCAGCGGGTCGGACTCGGGGAAGAAGACGTGGTTGAACACGAGCGCGGCGGCCGACCCGTAGAGGAAGAAGTCGTACCACTCGATCGTCGTGCCGATGAGGCTGGCGGTGACCACCCGCCCGAAGGAGGCTTTCTGTCTCATGTCCGGAACCGTAGGGAGCGCGGACACGGCTGACCATGGGCGCCCCCACCACAGGCCGGGGTCCGATCATGTGCCCGCGGCGGGTTGTTGACCCGTTACGGTCCTTTACCGCCCCTTCGCGTGTCCGCACGGTCTCCCACCCCCGGTGACGTGGACACTTGCCGAAGACCGGACCGCCTGAAGGGGAGCGCGTGAACAACGCAGTCGTCGCCGTCAACGACTTCTTCTGGAGCTACTTCCTCATCCCGCTCCTGATCGTCCTCGCCGTCTACTTCACGGCGCGCTCGGGGATCGTGCAGCTGCGCCTGCTGCCGGAGATGTTCCGCGTCCTGGCCAGCGCCCCGGGCGTGGCCCCCGACGGCAGGCGGGAGATCTCCTCCTTCCAGGCCTTCTCCATCTCGGCCGCCTCGCGGGTGGGGACGGGCAACATCGTCGGCGTGTCCACCGCGATCATCCTGGGCGGACCGGGCGCGGTGTTCTGGATGTGGGCGATGGCCGCGGTGCTGGGCGCCGCGGCGTTCGTGGAGTCCACCCTCGCCCAGCTCTACAAGGTGCGCACCAGCACCGGCTTCCGGGGCGGTCCGGCCTACTACATGGAGAAGGGGCTGGGCAGGCGGTGGATGGGCGTGCTGTTCGCGGTGATCATCACCGTGACCTTCAGCCTGGTGTTCAACACGGTGCAGGCCAACAGCATCGCCGCCGCCGTGTCCACCTCCGTCGGCACCCTCGGCGGGACGCCCGGCCTGCTGCTGTCGGCCGTGATCGGGCTGGTGCTGGTGGGCCTGACCGCGCTGGTGATCTTCGGCGGGGTCCGGCGCATCGCGCAAGCCGCCCAGGCGCTGGTCCCGCTCATGGCCGTCCTGTACATCCTGCTCGGCCTGTGGGTGGTCGCCCTCAACATAGGGGAGCTGCCCCGGGTCGTCGGCGACATCTTCGCGTCGGCGTTCGGCGCCCGCGAGTTCGTCGCCGGGGGAGTGGGCACGGCCATCGTCCAGGGCATGCGGCGCGGCATGTTCTCCAACGAGGCGGGCCTGGGGTCGGCGCCCAACGCCGGCGCCACCGCCTCGGTCTCCCACCCGGTCAAGCAGGGGCTCGTGCAGACCCTGGGCGTGTACTTCGACACCTGGCTGGTGTGCTCGGTGACGGCCTTCATCGTGCTGGTCCACGGACCCCGGTACGGCGAGGACATGGGCATCCAGGTCACGCAGGGGGCGCTGGAGGCCAGTCTGGGCGAGTGGTCGGTCCACGCGCTCACGGTCATCCTCTTCCTGTTGGCCTTCACCTCCGTGCTGGGCAACTACTACTACGGGGAGACCAACCTCCAGTTCCTGGACAGCACCCCCCAGCACATGACCTACTTCCGCTACGCGGTCCTGGCGGCGGTCTTCCTCGGCTCCGTGGCGCCCCTGACCCTGGTGTGGAGCCTCGCCGACATCTCCATGGGCGTCATGGCCACCGTCAACCTGCTGGCCCTGGCGCCGCTGTCGGGAATCGCCTTCCGGCTGCTGGCCGACTACAGCCGCCAGCTGCGCAACGGCCTGGACCCCCAGTTCACGCTCGCCAAGATGCCCGGCCTGCGCAACGTGGAGTGCTGGGGCCCGGCCTCCGGGCCCCAGCCCGAGGACGTCCCCCGCGGCGAGGGCGAGGCGCCCCCGGACCCGGGCGCCGTCGCGGAGGAGCACGAACGGGACGGGGAGGAGAACGGCCCGGGGGAGGCGGAGTCGCACGGCGCGACGGCCGCGGACGGGGCCGGGGACGCGGACCGTTCCGACGGTGACGACGGCCCCGAGGAGGGCCCCGGGAAGCGCTAGGCAACCCCTTCTCCTCCGGTGTGACCGCGAGGCGCGACCGGGACCGGGGCGGGGCCGCGGGCGCTCCGCGACAGGGCAGGTGGGACAGAATGGGTGAGCCCTCGAACCTTCCACACCCCGGATGACACCATGCCCCCCGCTCCCCCCTCCGGAGACTGGGCCAGTCCCGCTTCCCCGCACGCCGGACCCGGGGGGCCGGTCGGCCCGCACGAGGCCGACGACCCCGACGCCACCGTCCCGGTGCCGTCACGCCCTGCTCGTCCCCTGGCTCCGCCCCACCTCCAGGAACTCCTCCGGGAGGGGAGCGTGCACACGCCCCCGGGATTCCCCGAACTGGGCGCCGCCCGACTGCACGAGACCGCGTTGGGCTCCCTCCACCTCTCCACCGGCGACCTGGCCGTCGGCGGGGGCAGGGACATCGACCACGGCCACCCCGTGTACCGCGGCATCCTCCCGCCGGGCCGGTACCGGGTCGTCGCCACGGTGGCGTCCTTCGTCTCCGGCGACACCCTGCTGGCCGCGGTGCGCGTCCAGGTCTCCGACGCCCCGGTCACCACCTGGGAACACGTCCCGCACGAACGCGATGACCCCGTTGAGCTGGGCGAAGACCGCTTCTACGGGGCCTTCGCCCAGGGAGGGGTGTGTCTGGCCGACCCCGAGGTCGCCGACCACGTCCGTGAGCACATGGACGAGGACTTCGACCGCTACGAGCGGACGATCTGCGGCCATGAGGGGTGGGAGGAGGAGTCCGAACGGGCCGACACCGAACTCCGCGCCCGTGCCGGATCCTTCCCCGAGGACGCGGACGCCTTTGTCCGCGCGCTCGGATACCCGCCTGGAGCCCCCGCGCCGGGCCACGCGACCCTGGCACGGACCGCCGCCCATGTGCTGGCGACCCCGCCCGCCCCGGTGCGCGCGCCGATCCCTCCCGACCACGGGATCCTCCACCGCGAGCTCCTCGGCGTGGTCGGTAGGTGCTCCGGAACCGATCTGGCCTTCAGCCTGCGCGTCCCCGAGGGCGGGCAGATGTACGTGGTCCGGGTGGGCCTCGTGGAGGTCTGCCCCCTCTGGCTGGGACGTGACGCGTCGGGTGCACCGGTCGGCCTCGTCGTCGACGGGCGTCTCTTCGGACAGCCCGTCGCACGGTCGCGGGGGTGATTCCGGCCCCCGGGGAACCGCGGTCACACGCCCGTCGAACCCCCTGCGGAGTACGGTCGCTGGTGTCCGGATCCGGGGGCCGCGGCGGAGCACGAGCGGGACGGGGAGGAGAACGGCCCGGGGGAGGCGGAGCCGCACGGCGCGACGGCCGTGGACGAGGCCGGTGACGCGGACCGTTCCGACGGCGACAACGGCCCAGAGGAGGGAAACCGGGGCTCCGGCACGGAGCGATAATCGGGGTGTGTCGAAGACAATCCCCTCCACCGGTTCCCCCTCCCCCCTGGTGTTCCTCCTGGCCGCCTTGGCCGGGCCCGCCCTGGGCGCCCTCTCCATACTCGTGACGGCCCTGCTGCCCTGGGGCTTCGGCGGCCTGTTCGTCGACGCGGCGGCGGGCTGGTGCGCCGTCGCGGTCCTGCTGGGCCTGTGGGCGAGCACGCGGCTGGCCCCGTGGCAGGTACCGGTCAGCGGAGCCGTCGCCCTGCTCAGCGCCGTGGTGTGCTACTACGGTGTGGCCACCGTCCTCACCGACGGGCCGGGCGCCCTCCTCGACCCCGCGGGATGGCTGCTCCCGGCGTGGCTGTGGCTGCTGGCCGCGTGCGCGGCCGGTCCGCTGCTCACCACCGCCGGGGCGTGGATCGGCCACGAGCGCCGAGCGCGCCGCCTGGTGGGGCTGGGCCTGTTGGGCGGGGTCTTCCTCGCCGACGCGCTGCTCCCGGTGCTGGACTGGGCGCACTTTCGGATCGTGTCGCCGGAGGTGCCTCTGCTGCGCTCGCCGGTGCCCATGTTCGCCCAGTCCGCGTTCTACGTGCTGGTGGGAGTCACGCTTGTCCTGATGGTGGCCCGCAGACCCGGGGACCGGCCGCGGGCGCTCGCCGCGATGGTGCCCGCGGGATTGGTGTGGTACGTGGGCGTGTGGGGAGCACAGAGGACCGTCTTCCTGGCCGGGATGGGTTACCTCGGCTGAACCCGGGGGGCGGTTGTCCACAGGCCGGAGTGGGACGCTGACGGGCGAAAACGATTTTCGGTACGATGCGTGGAGTTCCCACCCGACCACCGCGGAGTACCACCGTGTCCGACCGGACGACGCCCGCCGCCGCACCCGACCCCGCCGCGCCCGGCTCCGCCCCGCCCAACGCCTCCGCCTCGCTCGGCGACACCCTCGCCGGAGGGTGGAGCGACCGCGGCGACGAGCTGCCCCCCGAGGACTGGGGGCGCAGGGACGGTCAGCGCAGGACCGGGACGGTCTGGCTGTTCGCCCTGTTCATCACCGCGATGGCGATGGGGCACGCCTGGGTCACCGACCAGCTGACCAGCGACGCCTTCCTGGCCTGGGCCACCATCTTCACCGCGATCAGCTTCCAGGCGCTGCCCTTCCTGGTCTTCGGCGTCGCGCTGTCGGCGGCGCTCACCGCGTTCGTCCCGACCTCGGTCTACCAGCGCCTCATCCCCTCCAACCCCGCGCGTGCGGTGCCGGTGGCCGGGGCCTCAGGCGCCCTGCTGCCCGGGTGCGAGTGCGCCTCGGTCCCCATCGCCGGAAGCCTGATCAAGGGCGGGGTCGCGCCCGCCGCCGCACTGACCTTCCTGCTGGCCGCGCCCGCCATCAACCCGATCGTCATGATCGCCACCGCGGTGGCCTTCGCCGGGCAGCCCGAGATGGTGCTCGCCCGGTTCGTCGCCTCGCTGCTGGCCGCCGTGGTCGTCGGGTGGATCTGGGTGCGCTTCGGCCGCACCGACTGGCTGCGCCTGCCCACGCGCACGCACGATCCCGGCGAGTCCAAGTGGACCGTCTTCCGCGAGTCCATGCTGCACGACATCATGCACGCGGGCGGCTACCTCGTGGTCGGCGGCCTGGCCGCGGCCTCCCTCAACGTCCTGGTCCCGCGCGAGTGGCTGGTGACGGTGGCCGGGCTCCCGGTCGTCTCGGTGCTCGTGCTCGCCCTGCTCGCCATCCTGCTGTCCATCTGCTCCGAGGCCGACGCGTTCGTCGCGGTCAGCCTCACCGAGTTCTCGCCCACCGCCAAGCTCGCGTTCATGGTGATCGGCCCGATGGTCGACCTCAAGCTCATCGCGATGCAGGCGGGCATGTTCGGCTGGCGCTTCGTGGTGCGCTTCGCGCCGCTGTGCCTGCTGGTCGGGCTGCTCAGCACCTTCCTGATCGGAGGCCTGGTCCTGTGAACCGTATCGCCCAGGGGCTCACCCTCGTCCTGCTCGGCGCCGCCGCGCTGACCAGCACGGTGGCCACCGACCTCTACCTCAACTGGGTCAAGGCGGGTTTCGGCCCCTTCCTCATCGCCGCGGGCGTGGTCATGGCCGTGCTCGGCGTGCTCATCATCGTGGCCGAACTGCGCGGGGAGAGGGCGGCCGAGACGGCCGAGGACCACTCCGACCACTCCGCCGACGACCACGGCAACGGTCACGGGCACGACCACTCCCGCGCCCCCGGGGTGGCCTGGCTGCTCCTGCTGCCGGTGGTCGCGGTCTTCGTCGTCGCCCCGCCCGCGCTGGGCGCCTACACCGTGGAGTCCACCGCTGCCTCCTCGGCCCCGCCGCCCGAGCAGGCGCGCCCCGGCCGCTTCGACGACGGGCTGGCCGAGGCCGGGCCCGACGAGGTCGTCGCGATGGACATCCGCCAGTTCGTGATGCGCGCCTGGGTGGACGAGGAGCGCCAGCTGGCGGGGCGCGAGGTCGAGCTGACCGGTTTCGCGGTGTCCGACCCCGAGGGGGAGGGCTGGTTCCTGGCCCGCCTCCAGATGTCGTGCTGCGCCGCCGACGCCATCGTCAACAAGGTGCACATCTCCAACGAGCCCGCGCCGGAGACCGACACCTGGTGGAGGGTGCGCGGCACCTGGGTCGAGCCCGAGGGCGACATCGTCGACGTCAGCCAGCACGAGTTCGAGGTCCTGGAGATGGAGGAGGTCAGCGACCCGCCGTCCCCCTACGAGCAATAAACCATTGGGCGGCGCCGCCGACTCCGGTCCGGCCCCGGGGAGGCCGCGCGGAGCCGTCCGGGGACCGCGCCGACCCGGCGCCCCGCACGCCGCACGGCCTTCCGGTTCCCTCGCCGTCCGCCGCCACACCGCCGTCGCTTCGACGGATGTCCGGCCCCCTGGGCGACAATGGGTCGATGCCAGGTTGGGATGACGGGCCCGGGAGGGTGTGGGATCGGATACGTCCCCGGTCGATTCGGGCCCGGGTCACGTTCGGCGCGGTCGCGGCGCTGGCCGTGGTCACCGGGCTGGGCCTGGCCCTGACCATCTTCCTCGTCCGCGAGGCGATCGTCGAGCAGGTCCGCGACCTGGCGGCGGAGGAGGCCCGCGACGTCGCCGACCACATCGCGGTCCAGCGCTATCCGGAGCTGATCCCCGACGGGGAGTCCGTCCTGCGGATCCAGGTCGTCGCGCGCGACTCCGGTGCGGTGCTCGCCTCCAGCGACGCCCTGGAGGGCCAGCCGCAGCTGACCGACGAGCGCCCCACGGCCGCCGAGCCGCGGGTGGACACCACGGTCTGCGGGCCGCTCGCGGGCGTCGACCCCCGGACCTGTCTGCTGGTGTCGGGCTATGCCGTCGACGACACGGCCTACGGCGACGTCGTCGTCCTGGCGGCGGTGGGCACGCCCCAGATCGTGGCCACCCACGTGCTGGAGGACGCGCTGGTGGTGATGTCCTGCGTCCTGCTCGCGATCACCGGGCTCACCATCTGGTACGGGGTCGGCCGCGCGCTGCGCCCCGTGGAGCAGATCAGGGCCCAGCTCGACACCCTCTCCGCCAGCGACCTGCACCGCAGGCTCCCGGTGCCCAGGAGCGACGACGAGATCGCCTACCTGGCCCGTACCGCCAACCACAGCCTGGAGCGGATGGAGGAGGCGGTCACCCGGCAGCGGCGGTTCGTCTCCGACGCCTCCCACGAACTGCGCAACCCCATCGCCGGGATGCGGATCAAGCTGGAGATGGAGCTCTCCGACCCCGATCCCGACCCCCGCATGCGTGAGCGGCTGCTCACCGGCCTGCTCTCGGACACCGAGCGGTTGGAGAACATCGTCGCCGACCTGCTCGAACTCGCCCGCCTGGACACCGGGACCGCGCCCGTCCAGGAGCGGCTGGACCTGTCGGCGCTGGTCACGGAGGAGTTCCTGTCCGATCGCCGTGCTCCGGAACTGCGGCTGCACTCCTCCGGGCCGGTCCACGTCGAGGCCAACCGTCTGCGCCTCGTGCGCCTCCTGACGAACCTGATCGCCAACGCCGACCGGCACGCCAGGTCCCGCGTCGACGTCATCATCCGGCGGGAGGACGGCTTCGCCGTGGTGGAGGTGCACGACGACGGGAAGGGGATCCCGCCGGGGGAACGCGAGCGGATCTTCGAGCGCTTCGCGCGGTTGAGCGAGTCGCGGGAGCGCGATCCCGGCGGCAGCGGCCTGGGGCTGGCCATCTCCCGCGAGATCGCGCGGGCCCACGGCGGCAGCCTGCTGGCCGGGCACAGCGAACTGCTCGGCGGCGCGGCGTTCATCCTCCGCCTTCCCGAGGTCTCCGAGGATCCTGAGGACCCCGAGCGGCACGGCGAGCCTTCCCAGTAGCGCGGACCGCCCCGCCCGTCCCGAGCGACACGGACGTCCCAACCGTCCCGAACGGCGTGGAACAACCCGTACGCCCTGTCTGACTCCTTGGTTACGTCCACACCGTAAGCCCCGTCCGCACCGTACGTCCCGTATGCACGAACAGCACGGATCGTCCGGTTCCGAGGGAGTCCGACACCGGGCGTACGCTGTGGCCATGGGTGAGGACACGCGCGGTGTGCGCGCCGCGGACGTGTCGCGGCTCGCCCTGCTGCTGCTCTGGGTGGCGCTGCTGGTGTCGGCGCTGCTGTGGGGCCCCGACCTGGAGACGCTCCAGGCGTGGGTGGAGGACGCCGGCGCGGCCGCTCCGCTGGCCTACCTGAGCGTGTACCTGCTGGGGGTGTTCGCCTTCCTGCCCCGGCCCGCCCTCAACGCCGCGGCGGGCCTGCTCTTCGGGATGTCCCTGGGCCTGGTCCTGGCCGTGGCGGGCGGGGTGTGCGCCGCCCTGGCCCAGTTCTCGGTCGCCCGCCACGTGGCGGGCGACGCGGTGGCCCGGCGGCTGCCCGAGGGGGCCCGCACCCGGCTGGAGACCCTGGCGGGCGGGCGCGCCCTCCTGGCGGTGCTCCAGCTGCGGCTGATCCCGGTCATCCCCTACCAGGTGGTCAACTACGGCTTCGGGCTGACCCGGATGCGGATGTGGCCCTTCGCTCTGGGCACGCTCCTGGGCGGTGTGCCCAGCACGGCGGCGCTGGTGATGGTCGGCGTCGGCGGCACGGACCTGGGGCTGCCGGTGGCCGTGGGCGGGGCGGTGCTCGCGCTGGTGATCGGCGCGGTCTGGTGGGTGCGCTCGCGCCGCGGGCGGACGCGGTCCTGAAACCCGCCCCCGACACCCGCGTCCCCACGACGGTCGCGCACACCCGCGTATCCGCGGGCCGTGCCGCCCGCCGCACCCGGGCCGGTGGCGGCACCGCTCCGGCGCCGCCACCGGTCCTCCCGGTCTACCCGCCGGACCCACCGAAGAGGGCCACCTCGTCGGGAGCGGGGCGGTCCAGCTCGAAGGGCAGGATCTCCCCGCCGCCGCTGTCGGTGACCATGGGCTCCTGGAGGACCTCGGGCTCCTCACCGGCGTGGTGCTGCACCACCATCACCCCGGCGTAGCCGCTGTGGTCGTCCTCGGTGGCGTTGAACGGCACCAGGCCGGGCCCCGTCCACTCGCGGGAGTTGAGGGTGGCGAGCAGGCTCTCCCGGGTCAGGTCGGGACCGGTCTCCATCAGCACCTGGGCGAACAGGACCGCCTGCACCATGCCGTAGACGGTGGTGTCGGTGAAGGGCGTGCCCTCGTTGTACTCCTCGTGGATCTCCAGGAAGAACTCGGTCCACGGGTCCTCGCGCTGGGCCGCCATCGGCAGGAACGCGGTGATGATCAGGTCGTCCAGGAAGGCCTCGGCCGGGACGTTCTCGGCCGCCGTGCCCTGCGCGTACTCCTCGATCAGCCCGGTGGCCACCGCCACGTCGCCGCCGAAGCTGGGCGCCACCCACTGCGGCGTGTAGCCGATCGCGGTGGCCTCCAGGACGGCCAGGGCCAGGAAGGCGGGGATGCAGTGGCAGACGGCGATCTCGGCGCCCGACCGCTTGAGCTCCTCGACCTGTCCGGCGAGCTCGGGGACGCCGGGGTCGTAGGACTCCCAGGCCACGATCTCCTCGGTGAGGTACTGCTCGATCCCCGCGTGGGACGAGGGTCCCACGTCGTCGTTCTGGTAGAGCAGGCCGACCTTGTCGCCGGGGAAGTTCTCCGCGATGTACTGGCCCTGGATCTTGGCCTCCCGGGTGTAGTCGACCTGGAAGCCGTAGCTGTAGGGGTAGACCTCGGGCTGGTCCCAGGCCAGGGCGCCGGAGGAGACGAACAGGTCGGGGACGCCCGCCTCGTTGAGCTCCTCGATCACGGCCTCGTGGGTGGGGGTGCCCAGGCCGCCGAGCATGGCGAAGATCTCCTGGTCCTCGATGAGGCTGCGGGTGGCCTCCAGGGTCTGCGCGGGGTCGAACGCGTCGTCCTGGACCTGGTACTCGATCCGGCGGCCGTGGATGCCGCCGTTGTCGTTGATGTAGTCGAACACGGCGCGGGCGCCGGTGGAGACGTGCCGGAAACCCGGGGAGGCCGCCCCGGTGAGCGGCTGGTGCGTGCCGATGACGACGGCGTCGTCCGTCACCCCGCGGGTGTCGGCCCTGTCGGAGCCGTCCGTGCCGCTGGAACAGGAGGTGAGGAGAACCGTGACGGCCAGCGTCGAGGAGAGGATTCTCAGTGGTCGCATGATGGTGTCCTGGACTCGGTCGTGCCTTCGCGGAACGGGCGGGGCGGGGCCCGTGGGGGGAGGTACGTGTCTGCGGAGCGGACTGCGGGGGTATGTCTACTCACCAGTACGTTACTTGCGGGTAAACACTCTACGCGTGTCGCCCGACCTCGCAAACCGACCGGTCGTCATGTGACGTGTGTCCAGGTGGGAGGGGGTTGACCGCGGCCGGGTCAGCCGTTGAGCGCCCCCGGCGCGCGGCCGCCGCACCGCTCGCCCGGCGCCCGGCCGACACCGCCCGCGGAGCCGCCCGCAGCGCCGGCGGTCCCGGCGGACCCGGCGCCGCCCGAGGGCACGGGGTCCAGGGTGCGGGACGGGCCGCGCAGGATCTCACGGGCCAGCCGCGCGATGGTGTCGGAGGCCTGCTGGATCGGGCTGTCGCGCCGCCAGACCAACAGGTGGCGCAGCTGGATGGGCGCGCCCTCCAGGGGGCGTATCACCACGTCCGGGCCGGTGTCGAAGTCCGGCTGGCACGGCGCGACCGCCCGGCGGTCGGCGATGAGGTCGCGGATCTCGGAGCGGTCGTAGAGCCGGTAGGGCACCTCGGGGGTGAACCCGGCCCGCTGGCAGGCCAGGTAGAAGCACTCGGGCCAGCCGGTGCCGTCCGGCGGGGTCAGCGCCCACGGGGACCCCGCGAGGTCGCCCAGCCGGACCAGCGGCCGGTTCGCCTGGGGGTGGTCCGCCCACAGCGCCACGTGCAGCGGCTCCACCGAGAGCATCGCCCAGGACAGGGGGCCGTCCGTGGACAGGTCGCGGTCCACGTAGTCGATCGTGGTCCCCAGGTCCAGGCGGCCCGCGCGGACCAGGTCGGTGACCAGCTTGGGGGAGTACTCCGTGCGCACGTGGACCGGCACGTTCGGGAAGACCTCGGGCATGCGGGCCGACAGCTCCAGCGTCAGCGGCCCGACCCCGCCCACGCGCAGCGTGGTGGGGGAGGCCCCGCGCGCGGTGATGTCGTGCAGCAGGTCGTCCATGGACAGCAGGACCGAGCGGGCGCGCACCAGCACGAACTCGCCCAGTTCGGTGGGGCGGACCCCCGAACGTCCGCGGTGGAACAGCGGACCGCCGACCTCGCGCTCGATCCGCTGGAGCTGGGTGGTCAGTGCGGGCTGGGAGGTGGAGAGCGCGGCGGCCGCCTTGGTCACACTGCCGGTGTCGGCCAGGAGGCAGATGGTGCGCAGGTGGCGGAGTTCGAGGTCCATGCGTGGAATCTAGGACGAGGAGGGGGCTCGTGTACAGACGTGCTGTCGCCGCGGGCGCGGCGGTCCGCCCCGTCTAACGGAACGGCGGCCGGGGCGGTGCGCTGTCCAAGGAACCGCGGCGCCGGGCGCACCCGGCTTGTGGAGCGGGGGTGCCGTGCGTCACCATATAGTTGGACGTCCTACTAGGTGTCCACATGTCGGACAGGCGCGGGAGAGGTTCATGACGGTCGCACGTACGCTGCACACCCCCGAGGCGGAGCAGCTCCTGGAACTGACCCGGGAGATCGTGGACAAGGAGCTCACCCCGCGGGCCGCCGGGGACGAGGAGGGCGGCCTGTTCCCGCGCGACGTCTTCCGCGTGCTCGGCGGCGCCGGACTGCTCGGCCTGCCCTACCCCGGCGGGTACGGCGGCGGGGACCAGCCCTACGAGGTCTACCTCCAGGTGGTGGAGGAGCTGGCCCGGGGCTGGCTCGCGGTCGGCCTGGGCGTGAGTGTCCACACCCTGTCCTGCTACCCCCTCGCCTCCTTCGGCTCCGAAGCGCAGAAGGACGCCCACCTGCCCGGCATGCTCGGCGGCGACCTCCTGGGCGCCTACTGCCTGTCGGAGACGGCCTCGGGCTCCGACGCCTCCGCCCTGACCACCCGCGCCGAGGCAGACGGGGACGGCTACCGCGTCAACGGAGCCAAGGCCTGGATCACCCACGGCGGCCAGGCCGACTACTACACACTCTTCGCCCGTACCGGCGCCCCCGACTCCGGCGCCCGCGGCATCAGCTGCCTCCACGTCCCCGCGGACGCCCCCGGCCTGGACGCGGCGGCCCCCGAGCGCAAGATGGGCATGAACTCCTCGACCACGTCCGGGGTCCTCTTCGACGACGTGCGCCTCGGCGCCGACGCCCTGGTGGGCGAGCGGGACAGGGGCTTCGGCATCGCCCTGGCCGCCCTCGACTCCGGACGCCTCGGCATCGCCGCCTGCGCGGTCGGCCTCGCCCAGGCCGCCCTCGACGCCGCCGTGGACTACTCCCGCGAACGCCGCCAGTTCGGCAGCGCCATCGGCGACTTCCAGGGCGTGGGCTTCATGCTCGCCGACATGGCCACCCAGGTCGCCGCCTCCCGTGAGCTCTACCTGTCCGCCGCCCGCCTGCGCGACGCCGGGCGCCCCTTCGGCAAGCAGGCCGCCATGGCCAAGCTCCTGGCCACCGACACCGCCATGCGGGTCACCACCGACGCCGTGCAGGTCTTCGGCGGCTACGGCTACACCCGCGACTTCCCCGTCGAGCGCTACATGCGCGAGGCCAAGGTGCTCCAGATCGTGGAGGGCACCAACCAGGTGCAGCGCATGGTCATCAGCCGCCACCTGGCCCGCGAGGGCGCCTGACCGCCTCTCCTGCGTGGAGGACACCGCCGCACGCACCCGTCGCCCGGCCCGGGACGGCGCCTGGTCACCGCCCCTGCGTGGAGGACGCCCGCGCCGTTGCCCGGCCCGGGACGGCGTCTGGTCACCGCCCCTGAGCGGAGGAGGGCGCCGCACGCCCCCGCCGCCCGGCCCGCGAGAACGTCCGAGGGGGCTGGGGGCGGCCCGGCCCCGGGGAGGGTCCGGCCGCCCCCCCCGGGGGGCTCAGCCGCCGCCCGGCCGGGAGCGCAGCAGCCTGACGGTCTCCTCGTGGGGACGCAGCTCCAGCTCCAGCGGCCGGTCGGTCAGCGCCGCCAGCGCGGAGCGGTACTCCTCCCCGTCCCGGTCCGAGGCCGCCCCGACGTCCAGGTCCGCCAGCGCCACCGCCTCCGGCCCCCCGCCGCCCTCCCAGGCCAGCAGTTCGGGGGCGGCGTCCGCCGGGCTCACCAGCACCCGCCGCATCCCGCCGGACAGGCCTAGACCTGTCGCCTTCAGCAGCGCCTCCTTGCGGGCCCAGTAGCGGAAGAAGGCGCCGACCCGGTCGGCGGGGGAGAGGCGCTCCCAGGCCCGCTGTTCGGGCTCGCCCAGCGTGTAGCCCGCCAGGCCCTCCAGGTCGCGGGCCGGGGACACGCGTTCCACGTCCACGCCCACGGGCACCTCGCGGGCCAGGGCCAGCACCACCCACTCGCCCGAATGGCTGACGGAGACCTCCCAGCCCTCGGCGGGGCCGGAGGGGTGGGGCTTGCCGTGCGGGCCCTGCGCGGAGTCCTCGCCCCGGCTGGCGCCCGCGCGCTCCTTCTCCTCACAGGAACGGCAGCGCAAAGCGAAGGCCACCTTCTCGGGAGGGCAGTCGGCCCGCTCGGCCAGCAGCAGCCGGGACACCGCCCGGCCCAGCAGGTGCCGGTCACGGTCGGCCTGGAGCCGGAAGCGGGCGTTGCGTGACCGTTCCTCCTCGTCCAACAGGCGCAGCAGGCGGTCGTCGGCGGCTGAGGTGCGTACCCACCACACCTCGGTGGGCAGGGGTGCCGGATCGAGCTTCATGCCCCCCATTGTGTCCCGATCTTCCCCGCGTTCGGTGGTGTGAGGTCAACCCAAACCGGGAATTCGGTTATTGGCAGGTCAGCCCGTCCCCTGGGAGGCCCAGATGTCTGTCGTGGTACTGCTCGGCGCGGGAGCGCTCGTCGGTCTGGTGGCGCTCACGGCGATCGTCGTCGTCACCCTCCTGCGGGAGGGATCCCAGGCCCCCGAGGAGGAGGCCGCCGCGGAGGCCGAGGGGTCCGAAACCGCCGCCGGGAGGGTTCCGGAGCAGTCGGTCCCCGAGGATGCCGCCCGGCCCGGACGGGTCCCCACCGCCGACGGGTCCGTAGTCTAGGGAGTCGCGCGGGACCGTGGCCCGTGCCCGACAGAGCACGGAAGTGGGTCCATGGCCGAGGAGAACCGTCCGGCGTTCGCCGCCGAGCGCCGGGAGCGCATTCTCGAACTCGTGCGCGCCAACGGCACCATGTCCCTGCGCGACATCGCCGTCAAGGTCCGCGCCTCGGAGGTCACCATCCGCCGCGACGTGCGCGCGCTGGAGACCGAGGGGCTGGTCGACCGCCGCCGGGGCGGGGTCGCCCTGCCCGGAAGGATCGGCCACGAGCAGAGCTACTCCGGCAAGAGCGGCCAGTGCGCGGCGGAGAAGGCCGCCATCGCCACCGCGGCGGCCCGCCTGGTCCGCCCCGGCGACGCCGTCACCATCGGCCCCGGCAGCACCGCCGAGGCCTTCGCCCGCGCGCTGCTCACCCGCACCGACCTGACCGTGGTCACCAACTCCCTGCGCGTCGCCGACGTCCTGGCCGGCGCCGCCGGTGTCGAGGTGGTCGTGACCGGCGGCACCCTGCACGGCCCCATCCGGGCCCTGGTCGGGGCCGCGGCGGAGGAGAGCCTGGCCGGGCTGCGCGTCAACCGGGCCTTCCTCTCCGGCAACGGGGTCAGCGCCGACCGCGGCCTGAGCACCCCCAACCCGGCCGTGGCCAGCGTGGACCGCGCCCTGGCCGCCTGCGCCGAGGAGACCATCGTCCTGGCCGACCACACCAAGATCGGCGCCGACACCATGGTGCCCACCGTCGCCCCCGAGGAGATCGCCCACTTGGTCACCGACAGCAGCGCCGACCCCGAGGTGCTGATGACCCTGGAGGAGACGGGCGCCCTCGTCCACGTCGCGGTGGTCGCCCAAGAGCGGGGGCAGTGAGGGGGAGGATGAAGGGGGACTTCTCCTCTGCGAACGGAGGAAAGGACCGCGTACCCTACCGTTCACACGCGTATCCCGCGTACGCTCCGCCCGTCCCGCACCACCCGCCCGATCCCGCAGGAGCCGCCGCGCATGTCCTCCCAGCCGACTCCCCAGCAGCCGTCCTCCCCGCCCGTGCGCGTCACCCCCGAGCCCGTGGCGCTCCCCGCGCCGTGGGCCGACTCCCGGGTGACGGTGGTCGTGCCCACCTACAACGAGGCGGACAACCTCCCCGTGCTGGTGGGCCAGCTCATGGCCCTGGACCTGCCGCGGCTGCGGGTGGTGGTCGTGGACGACGGATCCCCCGACGGCACCGGCGAGGTCGCCGACAAGCTCGCGGTCGAGTTCGCCGGACGCGTCGGCGTCGTCCACCGCACCAGCAAGGACGGCCTGGGCCGCGCCTACGTCGCGGGCATGACCCGCGCCCTGGAGGAGGGCGCCGACTACGTGGTGCAGATGGACGCCGACCTCAGCCACCCCGTGGGTTACGTGCCCCAGCTGCTCGGCACCCTGCACGCCACCAACGCGGGCGTGGTGATCGGCAGCCGCTACGTCCCCGGCGGCAGCCTGTCCGAGCAGTGGAACCTCAGCCGCCGCCTCCTGAGCGGCTGGGCCAACGCCTACGTCAAGACCGTGCTGTCCATCCCGATCCGCGACGTCACCGCGGGCTTCAAGATCTGGCGGGCCTCGGCGCTGCGCGTCCTGGACCTGCCCGGCATCGAGAGCACCGGCTACGCCTTCCAGGTGGAGATGCACTACCGGGCCTACCGGCGCGGACAGAAGATGGTGGAGATCCCCATCCACTTCGAGGACCGCGTCGTGGGTCAGAGCAAGCTCGACGGCTCCGTCGCGCTGGAGGCCGCCCTGCGCCCGCTGCTGCTGCGCCGCGCCGAGCGCGCCCGCCGCCGGTAGCGGGCTTTTGCGCGGCCGCCCCCGGCCCGCCCCGTTTTCCCGTCCCACCGCCCCGTGCGCCCGCGAGTGACATAGGTACGCCGGTTTGGGGCACGGGACTAACGAGGGAAAGGGGGCGAACATGACTGAAGAGCCCTATGACGTGGACACCGACATGGGAGACGACCCCGAGCTGAGTAAGGCCGTCGCCCGGGAGCGGCGGATCGAGGCCGACTACGACATCCAGGGGTACGACTTCGAGTACCCCGACATGCCGGGGACCGACAGTTCGGCCGAGCCACGGGGGATCGACGAGGGCGTGCGCTCCGAGCGCAGCGACCTCTACCCGCGCGAGAGCTGGGGAGGGGAGACCCGCAGCGCCGAGCAGGAGGCCATGCACGAGGAGTCCGACGACGTCACGCCCGACGTCGACGAGGGCGCGGCCGTGCGCAGCGAGCACCCCGACAGGCCCTACGAGCATCCGGCGGACACGCCCCACGGCGACCGGGACGCGGAGCGCGACCGGACCACCGACACGGCGGGCTACGTTCCGGACGCCGAGGACCCCAGGGACACCGGGGCCCCGGACACGTGAGGCACAGCGCCGCCTGAAGGTTACGCCTCCCGGGACGCGGCGGCGTCCGAGGTAGGTCACGTGAGGTGCGGCACCCCGGACGCGGCGTCTGAGGCGCGGCGCCCGGGGCGCGTGACGACCC
The DNA here is from genome assembly GCA_000340945.1 of Nocardiopsis synnemataformans DSM 44143. Classification (GTDB taxonomy): domain Bacteria; phylum Actinomycetota; class Actinomycetes; order Streptosporangiales; family Streptosporangiaceae; genus Nocardiopsis; species Nocardiopsis synnemataformans. Next base: position 114,799 of record ANAW01000077.1, read on the forward strand.
CGGGTGCGCCCGGCGGCTCGGGGAGCACGCCGAGAGCGCGGGCCCCCTTCCGTCCGGAGGCGGAAGGGGGCCCGCGCGTTCCCCGCTGCGGCGACGCGTGCGCCCGCGGGGCAGGGGCGGCCTACTCGCTGGCCAGCGCCCCCGTGATGGAGGTGGCCGCCGCCCGGCGGGCGGGCAGCACCGAGGCCAGCAACCCGGCCAGGACGGCGATCACGATGAACACCGCGATCTGGCCGAAGGGCACGGTCAAGGTCAAGTCCTCCAGGGCCGAGGCCCCGGCCGCCCAGCCGAACACCACGCCCAGCACGATGCCGATACCGGCGCCGATCAGGCACAGCAGCACGGCCTCCACGCTCAGCATCCGGCGCAGCTGCCCTCGGGCCAGCCCCAGCGCTCGCAGCAGCGCGGACTCGCGGGTGCGCTCCAGGACCGACAGCGCCATAGTGTTGGAGATGCCGAACACCGCGATGATGATCGCCAGACCCAGCATGGCCGCGATGGTGTAGAACGCGATGTTCATCATGTCGGTGAACTGGTTCTTCATCTCGGCCAGCGACATGACCTGCATGGTGGGGTGGCCCTCGACCGCGGTGAAGACCGCGTCGCGCACCTCGGCGGCGTCGGCTCCCTCGGCGGCGCCGACGAACAGCATGTCGTCCCCGTCCTCCGAGGGGAAGGCCGCGGTGAAGTCCTCCGGGTGCAGGGTCACGCCCGACAGGGGCTGCATGTCCTCCACGACCGCGACGATCTCCACGGACAGGTCCTCCCCGTCCTCGGCCGGGAGGGTGAGGGTGTCGCCCACCCCCGCGCCCTCGGCGTAGCTCTCCGACACCGTGGCCCTGCCCGGACCGATGTCGGCCACGTCGCCCTCAACGGTGTCGCTGGCGAAGTCGACGCTGATCTCGGCACCCGGGTAGGTGTAGACGGAAGTTACCAGGTCCCCGTGGGTTTCGACGTGGGTGCTGCGCTGGCTGATGACCTTGTCCACGGCGGGCTGGCCCTCCAGCGCCACCTTGATCTCGTCCGGGACGCCGGCGTTCTCCGGCTCCTCCACGGGGGCGGTCCCGTCGCCGGAGCCACCGTCGGAGGACGCGTCCTCGGTCTCCTCGGTGCCGCCCTCCAACTCCTCCAGGCTCAACTGCGGGGAGATCTGGTACTCCACCGGGTACCGCTCTTCGAGCTGCTGGCTCATGGTGGTCTCTAGGGAGGCGCTGATCACCGAGTACCCGGTGATGAGGGTGGCGCCCACGGTCAGGGCGATCATCGCGGTGGCCGCGCGGCGCGGGCTGCGGGTGGAGTTGTCCACCGCCAGCATGCTCGGCACGCCCATCCTGCGCAGGGGCACGCCGACCACGCGCACGATGCCGCGCACCAGCAGCGGCCCCAGCACGACCACGCCCACGAACGCGATGAGCGCGGCGCCGGTGACGATGACCATGCCCGTCGTGCTCGTTCCCATCATCTGGGTCAGGCCCACCAAGGCGGCCGCGACCGTGAAGGCCAGCAGACCGCAGGTGACGCGGAACCAGCCGGTGCCCTTCTCCAGCCCGGCGGCGGTGGCGCTGGTGCGCAGGGCCGCCAGCGGTGCCACCCGGGTGGCGCGCGTGGCCGGGACCAGGGCGGAGAACACGGTGACCACGGTGCCCACGGCCAGGCCGACCAGGACCGCCGCCGGAGTGATCACCACGGACACCGCCTCCCCTGTGCCCAGCAGCGGACCGCCGTAGGTCGCCCCGGCCATGCCGACGCCCACACCGGCGAGCACGCCCAGGGCGGAGGAGACCAGGCCCACGACCACCGACTCGATCAGCACCGACCGGAAGACCTGGCCGCGCTTGGCGCCCACGCACCGCAGCAGGGCCAGCTCGCGCTGGCGCTGGGCGATGAGGATGGCGAAGGTGTTGTAGATGACGATTCCGGCGACGAACATCGCGATGAAGGCGAACAGCAGCAGCGCGGTGCGGATCAGCTCCGTCTGGCCGCCCGAGGACTCGGCTATCTCCAGACCGACCTGCTCACCGGTCTGCACATCGGCCGCCGCACCGAGTTCGGCGGCAACGGCGTCGGTCACTTCCTGCGGGGTGTAGCCCTCGGAGGCGAGCACGTCGATCTCGGCGTAGCCCGTCACACCGGTCATCTCCCGGGCCGTGTCCGGGTCGAAGACGATGGCGCCCGCGGCGCTGTAGGACCGGTCCACACCGAACTCGACCAGCCCGGTGATGGTGAAGTCGCGCTCGTCCCCCTCGGGGTCGAGCACGGTCACCGTGTCGCCGATCGTGAAACCGGTCTGCTCCGCGGTGGAGGTGGCCAGGGCGATCTCGTCCCCGTTCGCGGGCAGCGAGCCCTCGTCGGCGGAGAAACGGCTGACCTCGCCCAGCGCGACCGTGGCGGGCGGCATGAAGCCGACCGCGCGGCCCTCGGCGTCCAGGAGCACGGCCCGGTCCCGGATGGTCCCGCCCGCTTCGGCGACCTCGGGCAGCGCCCGGACCGCGTCCAACTGCTCGTCGGTGAAGGGAACCGGGTCCTCGGGCGGCCCCGTGCTCTCGGGGTCGAACTCGGGCTGGGTCGGGACGGCGATGGCGTCCACGCTGGTGGCCGAGCCCATGACGGACTTCTCGTAGCTGGCGTTGAGGGTGTCGGCGAAGACCATGGTCCCCGACACGAACATGACCCCCAGCAGGATCGCCAGCACGGTGGTGACGTACCGGGACTTGTGCAGCCGCAGCCCGGCGAGTGTGGTGCGCAGCATGTCCCTCAGGCCTCTTCCAGCTTCAGCAGCCGCGCGGAGACCAGCTCGGCGGTGGGCTCGACGACCTCGTCCACCAGGCGGCCGTCGCGCAGGAAGACCACGCGGTCGGCGTAGGAGGCGGCCACGGGGTCGTGGGTGACCATGACGATGGTCTGGTGCAGGTCGCGGGCCGAGCCGCGCAGGAACTCCAGGATCTCCGTGCCCGAGCGCGAGTCCAGGTTGCCGGTGGGCTCGTCGGCGTAGACGACCTCGGGCGCGTTGAGCAGGGCACGGGCCACGGCCACGCGCTGCTGCTGGCCGCCGGAGAGCTTGGCGGGCAGGTGGCTGAGCCGGTCGCGCAGGCCCACCACGTCGATGATGTGGTCGAAGCGCTGCTTGTCGACCCCGCGCTTGGCGATCTGCGACGGCAGCAGGATGTTCTGCTCGGCGGTCAGCATCGGCAGCAGGTTGAACGACTGGAAGATGAACCCGATCCGGTCGCGGCGCAGCAGGGTGAGCTCGGCGTCGCGCAGACCGGTGATCTGGGTGCGGCCCAGGTGCACGGTGCCCCCGGTGGGCACGTCCAGCCCGGCCAGGCAGTGCATGAGGGTGGACTTGCCCGACCCCGAGGGGCCCATGATCGCGGTGAAGGCCCCCCGGTGGAACTCCACGTCCACCCCAGCCAGGGCGTGGACCTGGCTGTCGCCGGTGTCGTAGGTCTTGGTGAGGCCCCGGGCGACCACCACGGGCGGTGAGGTGACCGTGGGGTCGGGCTTCACAGTGGACTCGGTCACGGCAGACAGCTCCAGGATTCGGGGATGGTGTGCGGACCGGACGGGCTCTCCGCCTCGGCTCCCCACCACGCTAGGCCCGCCCGCCCGGCCCGGGCGTCCCCCGCTGGGCCGATTCGCGACTCGGCCAAAGGAACGGTGGCGGGCGGGTTCGCGACTCCTTCGTCTGGTCGGCGCACCGACTTTCGTCGGGGGTCGGGTGATCACCCTGCGGCACGGGTCCGCCACGAACCCCTCCCCGCCTGGGCCTTCGCGCGGGGGCCGACGATCGGACCGCGCGGGGCCGGGCCCGGCGCGCATGCGGGTTGGCCAAGAGCGCCGCCGTAGACTCCGCACCATGAGGAGCTGGGTGAGCGACCGGGGCATGGCCGCCGGCGCCCCGTGGAACAGGAACCGGGAGTGGTGGTGGGTCCGCCGCCTGGGCATCGCCGACGTGCTCTACGCCGTGCTGCCGCTGCCGTTCAGCGGGTTCCTGCAACTGCTGGGCAGCATGCAGCTGGGCCTGTTCGGCGGACTCATCCCCGCCGTCCCCACGCTCCTGGCCCACGTGAACCTCGGGTTCGCCCTGATCAGCGGGGTGATCCTCTACGTGGTCCCGGTCCTGTTCGCCGGTGCCACGGTGCTCCTGCGGCGGAGCTTCCCGGAGTGGATGCTCGTCACCGCGCTCGTGCTGCTGCTGTGCTTCGCCAACTTCATCCCGGCCGTGATCGCCCTGTACTCGTACTCGGTGTACCAGGGCAACCGGCGCCTGCTGGTGGGCTGGTTCGCCATGTACAGCCTGGCCATGGTCGTCGCCTACGATGCCAACCCCCTCGGCCAGGTCTTCCTCGTCGGCATGCTGCTGGTCGTGCCGATGACCTTCGGCCTGTGGGTGGGCACCCGCCGCCAGCTCATGGACCGGCTCC